>JAQSXO010000108.1 GCA_029256625.1 Cellulosimicrobium sp.
GGCGTCCGTGAAGAAGCCGGTCGACTCGATGACGATGTCGGCACCCAGCTCGCCCCAGGGGAGGTTCGCGGGGTCACGCTCGGCGAGGGCACGGATCTTCTTGCCGTCGACGATGATGTTGTCGTCGTCGAAGTCCACGCTCAGCGGGAAACGGCCGAGGACCGTGTCGTACTTGAGCAGGTGCGCGAGCGTCTTGTTGTCCGTGAGGTCGTTGACGCCCACGATCTCGATGTCGGCGCCCGACGCCACGATGGCGCGGTAGAAGTTCCGTCCGATACGACCGAAGCCGTTGATACCGACGCGGATGGTCACAATGCCCTCCTCAGGGCGCGCCGGTTGTCCCGACGCACACGGTTGATGCCGAACGATCACGTACGCCGTCGTACGCAGGTGGTGATCGCGCCCGTGCCCCGCTGCCCGGATCCCGGCACAGCACCCTCCGTGCCCGTGGACCGTCACGGCGACAGCCGGGACCACCCACGCCCACGAGGGGTGTCAGCGAAGGAGCACGTCGTTGTCACCTGACGCATCCGAGCCTATACCAACACCACGCCGACATGTGACCTGGATCCCACGCTTCGGGACCATCGTCCCGTCGGTGCATGACGTCCAGGGGCCGGGTGCGTCGCAGACCGGCTGGTCAGAGGTCGAGCAGCTCCGGGCTCAGCCCGGCCTCGGTGTCGGGGATGCCGAGCTCGGCCGCGCGCTTGTCGGCCGTCGACAGCAGGCGCCGGATGCGACCCGCGACCGCGTCCTTGGTCAGCGGCGGGTCGGCGAGCTGCCCGAGCTCCTCGAGCGACGCCTGCTTGTGGGCCAGGCGCAGCTCGCCCGCCTCGCGCAGGTGGTCGGGAAGGTCCGGGCCGAGGATCTCGAACGCGCGCTCGACGCGCGCGCCGGCCGCGACCGCGGCACGCGCCGAGCGGCGCAGGTTCGCGTCGTCGAAGTTGGCCAGCCGGTTGGCCGTGCCACGCACCTCGCGCCGCGCCCGGCGCTCCTCCCAGACCTGCACGGTCTCGGTCGCACCCAGGCGCGTGAGGAGCGCGCTGATCGCGTCGCCGTCGCGGATGACGACCCGGTCGACCCCGCGCACCTCGCGCGACTTCGCCGACACCCCGAGCCGTCGTGCCGCACCGACCAGGGCGAGGGCCGCCTCGGGCCCGGGGCACGTGATCTCGAGCGCCGACGACCGGCCCGGCTCGGTGAGCGACCCGTGCGCCAGGAACGCGCCGCGCCAGGCCGCCTCGGCCTCCTCGACCCCGCCGGACACGACCTGCGGCGGGAGCCCCCGCACCGGACGCCCGCGCTGGTCCAGGAGGCCGGTCTGGCGGGCCAGCGACTCGCCGTCGCGCACGACGCGCACGACGTACCGGCTGCTCTTGCGCAGCCCGCCCGCCGACACGACGATCAGCTCGCTCGTGTGCCCGTAGACGTCCGCGATCGTCTCGCGCAGGCGCCGCGCCGCGATCGCGGTGTCGAGCTCGGCCTCGATGACGACGCGACCCGAGATGAGGTGCAGCCCGCCCGAGAAGCGGAGCATCGCCGAGACCTCCGCCTTGCGGCACGAGGTCTTGTCCACCCGCAGTCGAGCCAGCTCGTCCTTCACCTGTGCCGTGAGCGCCATGCGGGACATCCTGCCATCGATGCCGTGGCGTCGCGGCGGCGGGCCGGGCGCCCGCGGGCCGCCGGGTCCCGCGTCCCGCAGGCTCAGCGGGCGGGCGAGCCGACGTCGCCGAGGAAGTCGTCGAACACGTCCCGGTAGGCCGCCGCGAGGCGCAGGGCGTCGTGCCGCGGCGTGCCGTCGCCGCGCCGCACCTGCCGCAGGAGGAGCCGCGCCCCCATGCGGCCCGCGGCCTCCGCGAGCTGCTCCGTGTCCTCGACGGCGGACGGGTCGGCGACGACGGCGTCGATCCGGAGCCCGGGGGCGTGCTTGTGCAGCGCCTCGAGGTGGTCGGTCGCGGAGAGCCCGTAGGTCTCCCCCGTCTCGCTCGACAGGTTGAGGGTGACGCAGCGCCGCGCGGTGGTCTCGTGCAGCGCGCGGGCGAGCTCGGGCACGAGCAGGTGCGGCATCACCGACGAGAACCACGACCCCGGGCCGAGCACGACCCAGTCCGCCTCCTCGACGGCCTGCACCGCCTCCGCGCACGCGGGCGGGTCCGCCGGCACGAGGCGGAGCTGCTCGATGCGGCCGTGGGTGACGGCGACGTGGCTCTGCCCGACGACCGTCTCCAGGCGGTCCCCCGTCCGGACGTCGGCCTCGATCCCGAGGGGGACGGCCGCCATGGGCAGCACGCGACCGCGAGCGCCCAGGAGCTTGCCCACCCAGTCGAGGCCCGCGACCGGGTCGTCGAGCAGCTCCCACAGCGCGACGATGAGCAGGTTGCCCACGGCGTGGTTGTCGAGGTCGCCCTCGGACGTGAACCGGTGCTGGAGGAGCGCGCTCCAGGTGCGCCCCCACTCCGAGTCGTCGCACAGCGCCGCGAGCGCCATCCGGAGATCCCCGGGCGGGAGGACGCCGAGCTCGGCGCGCAGCCGCCCGGACGACCCGCCGTCGTCGGCCACGGTCACGACGGCGGTGAGCCGGTCGGACATGAGGCGCAGCGCGGACAGGCTCGCGGAGAGGCCGTGGCCGCCGCCCAGGGCGACGACGGCGGGGTTGCGCTTGGCGACCACGCGCTCACTCCTTGCCGAGGTCGCGCGCGGTCACGATGACGCGCTGCCCCTGGGCCCGCAGGCGCGCGGCGATCGCCTCGCTGATCGCGACCGACCGGTGCTTGCCCCCGGTGCAGCCGACGGCGATCGTCACGTAGCGCTTCTCCTCGCCCAGGTAGCCGGCCAGGACCGGCTCGAGCGCGTTCACGTAGCGGTCGATGAACTCGAGCGCGCCGGGGCGCCCGAGCACGTAGTCCCGCACCGGGGCGTCCCGCCCGGTGAGGTGGCGCAGCTCGGTGATCCAGTACGGGTTCGCGAGGAACCGCACGTCGACGACGTGGTCGGCGTCGAGCGGCAGCCCGTACTTGAAGCCGAACGAGACGACGTTGATGCGCAGCGTCTCGGGCGTGCCGTCGGCGACGGCCGCGCGCACCTCGCGCGCGAGGTCGTGCACCGTGAGCTCGGAGGTGTCGATGACGACGTCGGAGCGTTCCTCGAGGCTCGCGAGCAGCCGACGCTCCTCGGCCAGGCCGTCGAGGATGCGCCCCTCCCCCTGCAGCGGGTGCGGGCGACGCACCTGCTCGTACCGGCGCACGAGCACCTCGTCGGAGGCGTCGAGGAACAGGATCCGGTAGAACACCCCGCTCTGGCGGAGGTGGTCGAGCACCTCGACGAGGTCGGTGAAGAACTCCCGGCCGCGCACGTCGACCACGGCCGCGATGCGCTCGAGCGCCGAGCCCGACCGTGTCATGAGGTCCACGAGCGGGACGATCATGCGCGGCGGCAGGTTGTCGACGACGTACCAGTCGAGGTCCTCGAGCACCGCCGCGGCCCGCGTGCGGCCCGCGCCCGACATGCCGGTGATGATGAGCACCTCGGCCTCGCGCGCCTCCGGGGCGTGGGTCGCCGCCTCGATCGCGGGTATCCCGCTGGGGACGGTGATCGGGGAGGGCTCCGGCACGCGGGCGTGCGGCCCCTGCGGGCTGAGGTCCGGGGTCGGCTCCGAGGTCATGGGACCAGCATGCCAGCCGCTCACGCCCGCGACGCGGCCCCGTCGCCCACCGGAGTGTCCCGGGCGTCGGCGGTCGCGTCGGCCGGAGCCGCTGCCTCAGCACCGCCCAGCGCGGCGACGACGGCCCGCGCCGTGCGCTCTCCCATGCCCCGAACGCTCGCGATCTCCTCGACGCTCGCGGCGCGCAGGCGCTTGAGCGAGCCGAAGTGCCTGAGGAGGGCGGTGCGACGGGCCGGCCCGAGGCCCGGGACGTCGTCGAGCGCGGACGCCGTCATGCCCTTGCTGCGCTGCCTGCGGTGCTGGGTGATGGCGAACCGGTGCGCCTCGTCACGCACGCGCTGCAGCAGGTAGAGGCCCTCCGAGGAGCGCTGGAGGATCACCGGGTACTCCTCCCCCGGTACCCAGACCTCCTCGAGCCGCTTCGCGAGGCCGCACAGGGCGACGTCGTCGATCCCCAGGTCGGCCAGGGCCCGGGCCGCGGCCGCCACCTGCGGGGGGCCGCCGTCGACCACGACGAGGTTCGGCGGGTACGCGAACCGCGCTCGCTTGTCCGCGGGCGCGTCGGCGTCCACCTCGCCGCTGCGGGGCACGTACCCCGCGGCCTCCGCCGCCCGCTCCGCGCGCCGGTCCGCGGCGTCGGACCCGGTCGCGACGTCGTCCGCCTCGAGGTCCAGCTCGACCTCGCCCGAGCGCGTGCGGTCGGACAGGTAGCGCTTGAACCGGCGGGTGATGACCTCGTGCATCGCGGCGGTGTCGTCCGCGGCGCCGTCGCCGTCGGGCCCGCGCACCGTGAAGTGGCGGTACTCGCTCTTGCGCGCGAGACCGTCCTCGAAGACGACCATGGACGCGACCTGGTAGGTGCCCTGGTTGTGCGAGACGTCGTAGCACTCGATCCGCAAGGGCGCGGACTCGAGGTCGAGCGCCTCCTGGATCTCGCGCAGCGCCTGGCTGCGCGTCGTGAGGTCGCCGGCGCGGCGCGTGCGGTGCAGGGCGAGCGCGTGCTCCGCGTTCGCGCGCACGGTCGCGGCCAGCTCCTTCTTGTCGCCGCGCTGCGGCACCCGCACGTCGACGCGCGCGCCCCGCAGGCCGGAGAGCCACGTCGTCACCTGGTCGGGGTCGGGCGGCAGGACGGGGACGAGGACCTCGCGGGGGACGACGTCGCGCGCCCCCGCCCGGCCGGCGCCCGGGTCCGCCGCGGCGGCCTCCTCGGCCGCCCCGTAGACCTGCTGGAGGAGGTGCTCGACGAGCTCGGCGTCGCTCACGTCCTCGACCTTCTCGACGATCCAGCCGCGCTGGCCGCGGATCCGTCCGCCGCGCACGTGGAACACCTGGACGGCGGCCTCGAGCTCGTCGCCGACGAGGGCGAACACGTCCGCGTCGGTGCCGTCGCCCAGCACCACGGCGTTCTTCTCGGTCGCGCGCTGGAGGGCGGCGATGTCGTCGCGCAGGCGCGCCGCGGCCTCGTACTCCATGGCGGCGGCGGCCTCGTTCATCTTGCGCTCCAGACGGCGCACGAACCGCTGCGTGTCGCCCGCCATGAAGTCGCAGAAGTCCTCGGCGAGCGCCTTGTGGTCCTCCGGCGTGATGCGCCCCACGCACGGCGCCGAGCACTTGTCGATGTACCCGAGGAGGCAGGGGCGGCCCGTCTGGTGGGCCCGCTTGAAGACGCCGGCCGAGCACGTGCGCACCGGGAAGACGCGGAGCAGGAGGTCGAGCGTCTCGCGGATCGCCCACGCGTGCCCGTAGGGGCCGAAGTACCGGGTACCGGGTCGCTTGGCGCCCCGCATCACCTGTGCGCGGGGGAACTCCTCACCCATCGTCACGGCGAGGTAGGGGTAGGACTTGTCGTCGCGGTACTTGACGTTGAACCGCGGGTCGAACTCCTTGATCCACGTGTACTCGAGGGCGAGCGCCTCGACCTCGGTGCCGACGACCGTCCACTCGACGGAGGCCGCGGTCGTCACCATCGTCTGCGTGCGGTGGTGGAGGTTCGCGACGTCCTGGAAGTAGTTCGACAGCCGGGCGCGCAGGTTCTTGGCCTTGCCGACGTAGATCACGCGGCCGTGCTCGTCGCGGAACCGGTAGACGCCCGGCGAGGTGGGGATCTCCCCCGGCGCAGGGCGGTACGTCGCGGGGTCAGCCATGTTCTCCAGCCTAGGTCAGGGCACCGACGGTGCGGTGCGCGCGGGTGGACCGTGGGCCGCACCCGCGGGGTCGGGGACGTGATGTGACGCCCGTCACCGCCCGTTAGGGTGGCGGCCATGAGCGCACAGCACGGGTACGCCGCCACGGTCCGCTGGACGGGCGCCGGCGACAGGGGCACGTCCTCCTACACGTCCTACAGCCGCGACCACGACGTCCTCCTCGAAGGACGGCCAGCCTTGCCCGGCTCGTCGGACCCGACGTTCCGGGGCGACCCCACGCGCTACAGCCCGGAGGAGCTGTTCGTCGTGAGCCTCTCGCAGTGCCACATGCTGTGGTTCCTCCACCTCGCCGCGGCCGCGGGCGTGGTCGTGCGCGAGTACGTGGACGACGCCACCGGCACGATGCGCGTCGAGTCCGGTGGCGAGGGGCAGTTCACCGACGTGACGCTGCACCCCCGTGTCGTGGTCGACGACGGCCCGGGAACCGACGAGGCGTCGCTCGCCGCCCTGCACCACCGGGCGCACGACCACTGCTTCATCGCGCGCTCGGTCAACTTCCGCGTGCTCGTCGATCCCGCGCCGGCACGCCGCGCGGCCGCGTGACCGGCCGAGCCGCCGTCTGAGCGCCCGGCGTCCGGCCGACGCGGCCGGACGTCGGGCGCCGTGCACTGCCCGGGCGTCAGGCCGCGGAGGCCTTGCGCCGGGTGCCCGTGCGCGACCCTTCGTCCGTCGCGCGACGGGCCTTGGCCGACCGACCCTTGGCGCCCTTCGCGGCAGGGGCCTCCGCCCCGGCCGGGCTCGCCGGCTCGGGACCGACCGGCACGGGCTCGTGCTGGTCGAGGATCTCCGCGAGGAAGCGGCCGGTGTGGCTCGCCTCGACGCGCGCGACCTGCTCGGGCGTGCCCTGCGCGACGACCTTGCCACCTCCCGAACCGCCCTCGGGTCCCATGTCGACGACCCAGTCGGCGCTCTTGATGACGTCGAGGTTGTGCTCGATGACGAGGACGCTGTTGCCCTTGTCGACGAGCGACTGCAGGACGCCGAGCAGCTTGCGGATGTCCTCGAAGTGCAGCCCGGTCGTCGGCTCGTCTAGCACGTAGATCGTGCGACCGGTCGAGCGCTTCTGCAGCTCGCTCGCGAGCTTCACGCGCTGCGCCTCGCCGCCGGAGAGCGTCGGGGCCGGCTGCCCGAGCCGGACGTAGCCGAGGCCGACCTCCACGAGCGTCTTGAGGTGCCGTGAGATCGCGGGCACGGCCGCGAAGAACTCCGCGGCCTCCTCGATCGGCATGTCCAGGACGTCCGCGACGGTCTTGCCCTTGAAGTGCACCTCGAGCGTCTCACGGTTGTAGCGCGCGCCGTGGCACACCTCGCACGGCACGTAGACGTCCGGGAGGAAGTTCATCTCGATCTTCAGAGTCCCGTCGCCCGAGCACGCCTCGCAGCGGCCGCCCTTGACGTTGAACGAGAAGCGACCGGGCGTGTACCCGCGCACCTTGGCCTCGGTGGTCTCCGCGAACAGCTTGCGCACGTGGTCCCACACGCCCGTGTACGTCGCCGGGTTCGACCGCGGCGTGCGCCCGATCGGACCCTGGTCGACGTGGACGACCTTGTCGAGGTGCTCGAGGCCCGTGACGCGCGTGTGCCGCCCGGCGACCTGGCGCGCCCCGTTCAGCTCGTTGGCGAGGACCGTGTAGAGGATCGAGTTCACGAGCGTCGACTTGCCCGAGCCGGACACGCCGGTCACGGCAGTGAACGTCCCGAGCGGGAAGCTCACGTCGATGCCCGTGAGGTTGTGCTCGCGCGCCCCGACGACCTTCACCTGGCGGCCCGGGTCCGTGGGACGGCGCTGCGCAGGGAGGGGGATGCTGCGGCGGCCCGAGAGGTACGCGCCGGTCACCGACTCCGGGGCCTCGAGCAGGCCCGCGTAGTCGCCGGAGTGCACGACGCGCCCGCCGTGCTCGCCCGCGCCCGGGCCGATGTCGACGACCCAGTCCGCGGTCCGGATGGTGTCCTCGTCGTGCTCGACCACGATGAGCGTGTTCCCGAGGTCGCGCAGGCGCGTGAGCGTCTCGATGAGGCGTCGGTTGTCGCGCTGGTGCAGGCCGATGCTCGGCTCGTCGAGGACGTAGAGGACCCCCACGAGGCCGGAGCCGATCTGCGTCGCGAGGCGGATGCGCTGAGCCTCGCCGCCGGACAGCGTCGCGGCGGGACGCTCGAGCGAGAGGTAGTCGAGGCCGACGTCGAGCAGGAAGCCGAGCCGCGCGTCGATCTCCTTGAGCACCTCGGTCGCGATCGCGCGCTCGCGCGTGCCGAGCTCGAGCGTGCCGAGGAACGCCGCGGCCTCGCGCAGCGGGAGGCGGCAGACGTCCCAGATCGACCTGCCGCCGACCTTGACCGCCAGCACCTCCGGCTTGAGGCGGGCGCCCTGGCACACCGGGCACGGGACCTCGCGCATGAAGGCCTCGTACTTCTCCTTCGACCAGTCCGACTCGGTCTCCGTGTGGCGACGCTCGAGGAACGTGATGACGCCCTCGAACCCGGTCGAGTACTGCCGCTCACGGCCCCAGCGGTTCTTGTACCGCACGTGGACCTGATGGTTCTGCCCGTGCAGCACGGCCTTCTTCGCACGCTCGGGCAGCGCGCGCCACGGCGTGTCCATCGAGAACCCGAGGTCGTCCGCGAGCGCCGTGAGCACGCGCTCGAAGTACTCCGACGAGATCTGCGCCCACGGCGCGACGGCACCCTCGCCCAGCGACTTCTCGACGTCCGGCACCACGAGGTCGGGGTCGACCTCGAGGCGGAAGCCGATGCCCGTGCACTCGGGGCACGCGCCGTACGGCGCGTTGAAGGAGAACGTGCGCGGCTCGATCTCGTCGAGCGCGAGCTCGTGGTCGTTGGGGCACGCGCGCTTCGACGACGAGCCCGCCCGCGAGGCCGAGCGCCGTCTCGACGGAGTCGGTGAGCCGGCGCTGCACGCCCTCGCGCGCGACGAGGCGGTCGACGACCACCTCGATGTCGTGCTTGAGCTTCTTCTCGAGCGCCGGGACGTCGGTGAGCGTGCGCACCTCGCCGTCGACGCGAGCGCGCGCGAAGCCCTTGGTCTGCAGCTCCTTGAAGAGCTCGGAGTACTCGCCCTTGCGTCCCCGGACCACCGGCGCGAGCACCTGGTAGCGCGTGCCCTCCGGCAGCTCGAGGAGCCGGTCGACGATCTGCTGCGGTGTCTGCGCGGTCACGCGCTCGCCGCAGACGGGGCAGTGCTGCGTGCCGGCGCGGGAGAACAGCAGGCGCAGGTAGTCGTAGACCTCGGTGATGGTGCCGACGGTCGAACGCGGGTTGCGGTTGGTCGACTTCTGGTCGATCGACACCGCGGGCGACAGGCCTTCGATGAAGTCGACGTCGGGCTTGTCCATCTGCCCGAGGAACTGGCGCGCGTACGCGGAGAGCGACTCGACGTAGCGACGCTGGCCCTCCGCGAAGATGGTGTCGAAGGCGAGCGACGACTTGCCCGAGCCGGAGAGCCCCGTGAAGACGATGAGCTTGTCCCGCGGGAGGTCGAGGTCGACGTTGCGCAGGTTGTGCTCGCGGGCACCGGAGATGACGAGGCGATTGCTCACCGCAGCATCGTACGACCGACCACCCACAATCGCACAGGTGTTCGACGTCACCTTTCGCGGGTCGACCGGCGAACGCTCACCCGAGCCTCACGCGCGGTGACCACGCCGTCGGTACCGGCGGTCACAGGTGGGGGCGCCCGCGAGGGCGGGCTGCCGGTCGGGGCAGACTGTCGGCATGACGTACACCGGACAGGTCGTCGTGGGTGGCCCGAGCGACGTGCGCCGCCTCGACGAGGTCGAGATCCGCAAGCTCGCCGTCGGACCGCTCGCGAACGACGTCTACCTCCTCACGTGCCGGCGCACGGGCGCCCAGGTCCTCGTGGACGCGGCGGACGCGCCGGACGACGTCCTGGCCCTCGTCCGCGAGGGCTCGCCGAGCGCGCGCCTCGACGCCGTCGTCACGACGCACCGCCACACCGACCACCTGCGTGCGCTCGCCTCCGTCGTCGCGGTCACGGGCGCCGCGGTCGCCGTGGGCGACGCCGACGCCGACGCCGTCGCCGCGGCCACCGACGTGCGCGTCGCGCGACGCCTGCGCCACGGGGACGTCGTCCGCGCCGGGGACGTCGCGCTCGAGGTCGTCGCGCTGCGCGGGCACACGCCGGGTTCGGTCGCGCTCGCCTACCGGGAGCCGGACCAGGTCCGCGAGCCCGACGCCGTCGCGGGACGCGTCCACCTCTTCACCGGCGACTCGCTGTTCCCGGGCGGGGTCGGGAGCACCGACCGCGACCCCGCGCGCTTCGACGCCCTCTTCTCCGACGTCGTCGAGCGGGTCTTCGACCGGTTCGACGACGAGACGTGGGTCTACCCCGGGCACGGCGCCGACACGACCCTGGGTGCCGAGCGCCCGCACCTCGGCGCGTGGCGCGAGCGCGGCTGGTAGCGGACGACCGAGTCGCGGACCCGACCGCGCGCCGTCGGCCGGCCTGGTTCACTGACCCCATGCCGATCCACGCCGTCACGTACGTCTACGCCGACCGCGCCGCCGAGCTCGACGCCCTGCGTCCCGAGCACCGCGCGTTCCTGGCCGATCTGTACTCCCGGGGCGCCCTCCTGGCGTCCGGCCCGCTGCCCGCGCACCAGGGCGCGCCGTCCGGGGCCCTGCTCGTGCTCGACGGGGACACTCCCGACGCGGTCGCCGCAATCCTCGACGAGGACCCCTTCGGGCGCGCCGGCCTCGTCGCGGAGCGCACGGTCCGGCCCTGGTCGCCGGTCATCGGCGACTGGGCCGACCGGGTCTGACCGGAAGCCCCGCAGCGCACGGGCGCGACCGGTCGAGGAGCCGCCGCTCGCCCCGGCTCCTCACCGGGCGCGGACGCTCGCGCCCGGTCTGCCCTGCCGCTCGAGCCGACGGACCGCGTCCCAGGGGAAGGGCACCGTCCTGCTCTCCTGCTGGAACGCGCGGTAGAAGTCCCCCACCACCTCCGCGACCGGGGCGTGCCGCGCGAGCACTGCCGCGACGGCCGCGGGAGCTCCGACCGGCGGCTCGCCGCGCGCCCAGGAGCGCACGCGCGCCCGCCGCTCCTCCGGACCGCACCCGTACAGGGCCACGGCGAGCCAGCTCACCAGGTGGGTCGCGCTGTAGCAGTCGTCGTAGCCCTGGTGCGCGTCGACGAAGTCGACCTCGTCGGGCGAGAGGTCGAACCGGGACGAGACCGCGAGGCCGTAGTCGGCGAAGTACAGACGCTCGCCGTCGGTCAGGACGTTCTCGAAGTGGGCGTCGAGGTGCAGCAGCCCGCGCGACCTCATGAAGGAGATCCCGGCGCTCAGCTCGCGTTCCACCAGCGCGCAGGCCCGCTCGGCGGCGTCGCCGCCGGTCCGGACCTGGACGTCGAGCCAGTCGTGCACCGTCCGGGGGACGTACTCGAGGAACAGCACGATGCTCGCCGAGGACTTCTGCAGGGACTCGATGCGGTGCCGCACCGCCGTGCCGCCTCCCCAGTAGGCGACGGCACGGTCGACGTCGGCCAGCTCGTCAGGCAGCGGCCGGCCGGCGTCGGGGAGCACCCGCCAGTGGTGCATCAGGGGAAAGCCCTCGTGGTCGCCCGCGATCACCCAGCCCGTCGTCATGACGTGCACGGCCAGCTCCCGCCAGGCACCGAAGCCCGGAGCGCCGATCACCCCGACGCCGTAGTGGCAGAACGCCGGCAGCCCGAACAGGTTCGCCGTCGAGCGGACGTGCTCCGGCCGCCTCTCGAGGTCGGTCAGGCGGACCTGCTTGACGAAGACCGGTGTGCCGTCGACGTCGAGCAAGGCCGTCTCCCCGCCGATGCCGGCACCGATCCGCGGAGCGACGTCCAGGAGCTCGCGGAGCCGGCTGTCGCTGTGCAGCGACAGCCGCGTGGCGACGGCTGCGTGCGCCGCCAGGCGCGAGGCGCGGGACCTGTCACGACGCGTCGGCACTGTCACGCTCCGCGGCTCACGAGGCACGCGCTACCGCCCGGCGCCGTCCTGCGGGCCCGTGCCCCACGGCGGTGCCTCGCCGGCGGACGCGACCTCGTCGACGCTCTCGACCGCGGGCGCCTCGACCGCGCCCTCGACGGGAGCGACGTCGCTCGCGGCGGCCGTCGCGGCCGGGCCGTCCTGGGCGTGCAGCGCCCGCGTGCGCAGGAGGCTCGCGATCGTGGTGACGGCGAGCGCACCGATGATGACGACGAGCGAGAGCCAGATCGGGACCGTCGGGACGGCGTCGAGGTGCTCCCCGCCGTTGATGAACGGCAGCGTGTTCTCGTGCAGCGCCTCGAGGATGAGCTTCACGCCGATGAACCCGAGGATCACCGCGAGACCGATCGGCAGGTAGACCAGCCGCTCGAGCAGGCCGCCCAGCAGGAAGTAGAGCTGGCGCAGACCCATGAGCGCGAAGACGTTCGTCGTGAAGACGATGAACGGGTCCTGCGTGAGCCCGAAGATCGCGGGGATCGAGTCGAACGCGAAGAGCAGGTCGGTGCTGCCGATCGCGAGGAACACGATGACGAGCGGGGTGAAGACCCGCTTGCCGTCCTCGACCG
>JAQSXO010000109.1 GCA_029256625.1 Cellulosimicrobium sp.
GACGACGGCCACGCGCCAGTCCCGCAAGGGCCAGATCTCCACGTGGAAGGCGCACGCCCCGGCGTTCGCGGGCAAGGTCGCGGTCGAGGCCGTCGACCGTGCGATGCGCGGGCAGACGTCGCCCGAGCCGATCTACGAGGGCGAGGACGGCGTCGTCGCGTGGCTGCTCGACGGCCCGGAGGCGGCGTACGACGTCGTGCTCCCGGCCCCGGGCGAGCCCAAGACCGCGATCCTCGACACGTACACCAAGGAGCACTCGGCGGAGTACCAGTCGCAGGCGCTCATCGACCTCGCCCGCGCGCTGCACGACGAGCACCCGTGGCTCGCCGACCCGGACAACGTGACGAGCGTCGTCATCCACACGAGCCACCACACGCACTACGTCATCGGCTCCGGCGCGAACGACCCGCAGAAGTACGACCCGACCGCGTCGCGCGAGACGCTCGACCACTCGATCCCGTACATCTTCGCGGTCGCGCTGCAGGACGGCGGCTGGCACCACGTCGACTCGTACACGCCCGAGCGAGCCGGCCGCCCGGATACCGTCGGCCTGTGGGCCAAGGTGACGACTGCCGAGGACCCGGAGTGGACGCGCCGCTACCACTCGACCGACCCGGCCGAGAAGGCGTTCGGCGGTCGCGTCGAGATCGAGCTGGCCGACGGCGGCCGCCTCGTCCGCGAGATCGCCGTCGCCGACGCGCACCCGCTCGGCGCGCGGCCGTTCGGCCGCGAGCAGTACGTCAAGAAGTTCCGCACGCTCGCGGCCGGCGTCCTGGAGGACGCCGAGATCGAGCGCTTCCTCGACCTCGCGCAGCGGCTCCCGTCGCTCACGCCGGCCGAGGTCCGCGAGCTGACGATCGTCGGCCGCCCGGGGCTGTTGGACTCGGTCCCGACCCCGACCGGCCTCTTCGAGCTCGGGCGCGACGACGTCGGCGGGGCGCCGGCCGAGTTCGAGGGCGAGGGCTTCACGATGCACGAGGCGGACGAGCCCGCGACCGAGGGAGAGGCACGCTGATGCTCTACAGCCAGGTGACGCCGTCGGACAAGCGGCGCGCGTTCCGCGCGGCGCTCGACGCCGCGGCGACCACGGGGGAGCCGCTGCGGCTCCCGGGCGCGTTCAACCCGCTCTCCGCGCGCCTCGTCCAGGACAAGGGCTTCGAGGGCGTGTACGTGTCGGGAGCCGTGCTCTCGGCGGACCTCGGCCTGCCCGACATCGGCCTCACGACGCTCACCGAGGTCGCGGGGCGCTCGCAGCAGATCGCGCGCGTCACCGACCTGCCCGCGCTCGTCGACGCCGACACCGGGTTCGGCGAGCCGATGAACGTCGCGCGCACCGTCCAGGCGCTCGAGGACGCGGGCGTCGCGGGCGCGCACGTCGAGGACCAGGTCAACCCCAAGCGGTGCGGCCACCTCGACGGCAAGGAGGTCGTCGGGCTCGACGAGGCGGCGAAGCGGATCCGCGCGGCCGCCGACGCGCGCCGCGACCCGGGCTTCCTCGTCATGGCGCGCACCGACGTCCGCGGCACGATCCCGGGCGACGCGGGGCTGCGCGCCGCGATCGACCGCGCCAAGGCGCTCGTCGACGCGGGCGCGGACGCGATCTTCCCCGAGGCGATGAAGGACCTCTCGGAGTTCGAGGCCGTCGCGTCGGCCGTCGACGTGCCCGTGCTCGCCAACATGACCGAGTTCGGCAAGTCCGAGCTCTTCACGAGGCGCCAGCTCGGCGACGCCGGCGTCCGGCTGATCATCTACCCCGTCACGCTCCTGCGGGTCGCGATGGGCGCCGCCGAGCGCGCGCTCGACGAGATCGCCGAGACCGGCACCCAGGCGGGGCAGGTCGAGGGCATGCAGACGCGCGCCCGCCTCTACGAGCTGCTCGACTACGCCGCCTACAACACGTTCGACGAGGGCATCTTCACCTACCGGCCCTGACGACCCGCCGGTGCCGCGCGCCCGTGCGGCCGCGGCACCGGCATCTCCCCGCGACCCGTGCTGCACGAAGGAGTGACCGCATGACCACCTCCCCGACCACCGCCGAGGGGCCCGAGATCCGCAAGGGGCTCGCGGGCGTCGTCGTCGACGTCACGGCGATCTCCAAGGTCAACCCCGACACGAACTCGCTGCTCTACCGCGGCTACCCGGTGCAGGACCTCGCCGCGCGCCGCAGCTTCGAGGAGGTCGCGTACCTCCTGTGGCACGGCGAGCTCCCCACGCCCGAGCAGCTCGCCGAGCAGACCTCTGTCGAGCGCGCGCACCGCGCGCTGCCCGGCAACGTCCGCAACGCGATCCTCGAGCTCCCGACGACGTGCCACCCCATGGACGTCGTCCGCACCGCGATCTCGCAGCTCGGCGCACACGACCCGGACGCCGAGGACTCGTCTCCCGAGGCCGAGCAGGCCAAGGCCGTCCGCCTGTGGGCCGTGCTGCCGGCCGCCGTCGCGCTCGACCAGCGGCGACGTCGGGGCCAGCAGATCGTCGAGCCGCGCGACGACCTCGGATACGCGGAGAACTTCCTGTGGATGACGTTCGGTGAGGTCCCCGATCCCGCCGTCGTCCGCGCGTTCGAGGTCTCGATGGTGCTGTACGCGGAGCACTCCTTCAACGCCTCGACCTTCACCGCGCGCGTCATCACGTCGACGCTGTCGGACCTGCACTCCGCCGTGACGGGCGCCGTCGGCGCGCTCAAGGGCCCGCTCCACGGCGGTGCGAACGAGGCCGTCATGGCGACGTTCGCCGAGATCGGGACCGCCGACCGCGCCGGGGCCTGGCTCGACGACGCGCTCGCGCACAAGCGCAAGATCATGGGCTTCGGGCACCGCGTCTACAAGCACGGCGACTCGCGCGTCCCCACCATGCGCGCGACGCTCGACGACCTCGTCGAGCACTACGGCCGCCAGGACCTCCTCGACCTCTACGTCGCGCTCGAGGCCGCGATGACCGAGCGCAAGAACATCCTCCCGAACCTCGACTACCCGGCGGGCCCCGCGTACCACCTCATGGGCTTCGACACGCAGATCTTCACCCCGCTTTTCGTCGCGTCCCGCGTCGTGGGCTGGACCGCGCACGTCATGGAGCAGCGCGCCGCCAACGCCCTCATCCGCCCGCTCAGCCAGTACGTCGGCCCGGACCAGCGCGACCTCCCCTGACGCCGAGGTAGAGGCCCCTGGCCCGCGAGGTAGAGCCGTGGTCGGCCGACCACGGCTCTACCTCGGCGGGTCAGATGGCTCTCTCGTTCAGCCGACGAACGACTCCAGCTCGGCGCGGTCGACGGCGTCGCGGTGGATGAGCGCCTTGACGTCCTCCATGCGGTCCCAGACGTTGACGGCCATGCCGGCCTCGACGCGTCCGTCCTTGACCCAGAACGCGACGAGCTCGCGGTCGGGGAGGGAACCGGAGACCACGACCTCGTCGTAGGCGTCAGGTCCGGCGACGAAGCCGAGGTACTCCATGCCGACGTCGTACTGGTCGGAGAAGAAGTAGGGCAGCTCGGGGTAGGGGTCGGTCGCGCCGAGCATCGCGCGCGCGGCGTGCGGACCCTGGTTGAGCGCCGTCGCCCAGTGCTCGACGCGGACCGCCCGCCCGTAGCGCGCGGTCGGCACGCTCGCGATGTCGCCGGCGACGAAGACGTCGGGGTCGGTGGTCTGGAGCGTCGCGGAGGCGACGACGCCGCCCGTCGCGGAGTCGAGCGCGAGACCCGCGTCCCGGGCGAGCGCGACGTTCGGGACCGCGCCCACGGCGACGAGCACGAGGTCGGCGTCGACGTGGGTCCCGTCGGCGATGTCGACGCCGGTCGCCCGGCCACCCTCGCCCGAGATACCCGTGACCTGGGCGCGGCGGTGCAGGTGGACGCCGTGGTCGGTGTGGACCTGCCCGTACAGCTCGCCCATCTCGGGCCCGAGCACGCGCTCGAGGGGGTGCGTGCCGAGCCCGATCACCGTGACGTCGAGGCCGAGCGAGCGGGCGGAGGCCGCGACCTCGAGCCCGATCCAGCCGTCGCCGACGATCGCGAGCCTCCCCGCCCCGCCGTCGTGGGCGGCCCGCAGGGCCGCGGAGAGCGCGTCGCTGTCGTCGAGCGTGCGCAGCTCGCGGACGCCGTCCAGGTCCAGGCCGGGCAGCGGGATCCGGCGCGGGTCCGAGCCGGTCGCGAGGAGCAGCTTCTCGTACGGCAGCATCCGGCCGTCCGCGAGGGACACGCTCCGCCCGGCGAGGTCGACGGCGGTCGCCTCCGTCCCGGTGAGGAGCTCGACGCCGTGCTCGGCGTACCAATCGGCCGTCAGTGGGAACACCGTGTCGCGCTCGGCCTCGCCGCGCAGGTAGTCCTTGGACAGCGGCGGGCGCTCGTACGGTCGGTGCGGCTCGCGCGCGACGACGGTCAGGCCGCCGTCGTAGCCCTCGTCGCGCAAGGTCTCGACCGCCTTCGCCGCCGCGAGACCTCCTCCGACGACCACATGACGACCAGCGCTCATCAGAACCTCCGCGGTGACTCGGGCGCCCGGGACTCGGGCGGACGGCCCCAGTCTCGCGCGATCCGGTGCGCGGTGCGAGGCGCGGCGGCAGGTGCCGACACCGTCCTTGGCGCGGCGCGCGCCCGGTCGCGACGCCACGCCCGGGCGGCGTTCATGCGTTTCGCGTGACGACCGCGGGCGGCGCCCACGGGCAGGCTTGCCAGGACAGCACCCGCCGTGCGCCGCGCGGCGGTACCCGCGCGGAGGAGGTGCCGTGAGCATCGTCGTCGGCGCGCTCGTGACCGTCGCCGTCGTCGCGGTGGCCGTCGCGGCCATGTTGCTCGTCCGGCGGCGCGCACCCGCCGGGAGCCGGTTCAGCGACGGCGACCGGGCGTCCGGGGTCTTCGGCGTGGTCGCCACCGGCTTCTCGGTGCTCCTGGGTTTCATCGTCTTCCTCGCGTTCGAGTCGTACGACGAGGCGCGGAGCGGCGCCGAGGCGGAGGCGCGGATCGTCGTGCAGCAGCTCGAGACCGCGCAGTTCTTCGCCCCCGACGACGCGGCGCGGCTCTCCGGCGAGCTCGTCTGCTACGCCCGGTACGTCGTCGCGAACGAGTGGGAGCAGATGGCGGACGGCGAGCTCGGCGAGGCGGTGAACCCGTGGGGGGTCGCCCTCTACCGGACCGTCCGCGACGTCGTCCCCGCGTCGGACACCCAGCAGTCCGCCTACGACCGGTGGATGGACCAGACCGCGGCGCGCGAGGACGCCCGCCAGTCCCGTGTGCACGGTGCGGAAGGCCTGATCCCCCTCCCGTTGTGGCTGGTGCTCTTCGTCGTCTCGGGGACCGTCTTCGTCTTCCTGCTCTTCTTCGCCGACTCGGCGGAGCGGGCTGCGACGCAGGGTCTCCTCATGGGCAGCGTCGCGCTCGTCATCACGCTCCTGCTCTGCCTGCTCGCGTTCTTCGACCACCCGCACGGGCACGAGGTCGGCAAGCTGCGTCCCACGGCGATGGGGCGCACCCTCGTCCTCCTGGCCGAGGAGGCGGCGGCCGCGGGCGTGGAGATCGACCCGCCGTGCGACGCCGCCGGGAACGCGACCGGACCCGTCGCCGACCGGTCCTGAGGGCAGGCGGCACGACCCCGCACGTGCAGCGGGCGTAGGGTGCCGGAACACGACGAAGGCCCGGAATCGTGGCGATTCCGGGCCTTCAGCCTGGTCGGGGTGACAGGATTTGAACCTGCGACCTCTTCGTCCCGAACGAAGCGCGCTACCAAGCTGCGCCACACCCCGGTTTGCTCGTCCGCGCGGCGGTCGACGAGGAGACCTCGTCTTCCGCGCGGGAAGCCTGCCCAGAATAGCCGACGAAGTGCCGTGCGACGAAACTCGATTCCCGTGACCCGTGCGACACCCGGTGCGCGCCCCTCGCGGGGACGTGCGCGCGACCGGCTCAGCGGGACGTCAGGGTGAGCAGCGTCGCCTCGGGGCGGCACGCGAACCGTACCTGCGCGTACGGCGAGGTCCCCGCCCCGGCGGAGACGTGCAGCCACGTCGAGTCCTCGCCCCCCGGGGCGTCGGGCCGTGCACCGGGCCAGCCGTGCAGTCCCTTCGCCCGCTTGCGGTCGATGTCGCAGTTCGTCACGAGCGCGCCGAACCCGGGCACGCAGAGCTGCCCGCCGTGCGTGTGGCCGGCGAGGACCAGGTCCGCGGCGTCGTCGTGCATGGCGTCCAGGACGCGCCGGTACGGCGCGTGCGTCACCCCGACGCGGAGCACCGGGCCGTCGCCCGACGGGGCCGCGGGGCCGCTGGGAGGAGTGCCCGGCGCGGAGGGAGCCGGGAAGACGTCCCGGTCGAGGTGGGGGTCGTCGACGCCGACGAGGTCGAGACGGACCCCGCCGACCTCGAGGGCGTCGCGACGGTTCGTGAGGTCGACCCACCCCGCGTCACGCATCGCTGCCGCCAGCTCGCCCGCCGGGAGCAGCCGGGCCTCGCCGGCGAAGGGCACCCGCGCGTCCGGCAGGAGGTAGCGCGCCGGGTTCTTGGGGACGGGCGCGTAGTAGTCGTTCGACCCCATGACGAACGCTCCGGGCGTCGACAGGAGCGGCTCGAGCGCGTGCAGGAGCGGGTCGAGGGAGTCGACGTGCGCGAGGTTGTCGCCGGTGTCGACCACGAGGTCGGGCTCGAGCTCGGCGAGCGAGCGCACCCACTCGATCTTGCGGCGCTGGGTGGGGACCAGGTGGAGGTCCGAGACGTGCAGCACCCGCAGGTCCGGTGCGCCCGGGGGCAGCACGGGGGCGGTCACCCGCCGGAGCGTGAAGAGCTTTGTCTCGACGTGCGCGTACGCGAGGCCCGCCGCGCCGACGGCGACGAGGGCGCCGAGGCCCCGCAGGACGCGGCGCCCGCCGTCGGCGCTCAGCCGTTCCCCCCGCCGCCGAGGTTGTCGAACCACTCGCCGAGGTCGACGTCGTCGCGGCCGGCCCCGTTCCCCCGGTCGCCGCGGTCGCCGCGACCGCCGTCGGCGTCCGCGTCGGGCTCGTCGCCGCCGCCCTGGTCGCCACCACCCGGGTTGTCGCCGCCCTGGTCGCCGCCCCCGGGGGTCGAGGGCGTCTGCGGCGGCGGCGCCGGGGCGTTCACGCGGCCCCAGTCCGGGTCGGCGAAGCCCGGGGCGGGCTGACCGGCGAGGATCTGGTTCATGTAGTCACGCCAGGTCGGGGCGGCGAGGCTCGAGCCGTACCAGTAGGGACGCGTCTTCCCGTTGATCGTGAAACGTCCGTTCATCGGGACGTCGCTCTCCGCGTTACCGATCCACACCGCGGTGACGACCTGCGGCGTGTACCCGATGAACCACGTGTGCGTGTTGTTGTTCGCCGTACCGGTCTTGCCTGCCGCGGGGCGCCCGTCGGCGAGGCCGTTGCCGCGGCCCGAGCCCTGCGTGATGACCTGCTGCAGCGCGTAGGTGACGGTGTTGGCGATGTTCGGGTCGATCGCGCCCGGCTGGCAGTTCGCCGACGGCACCGGGAGCTCTTCACCGTCCCCGGCGACCACCTTGGTGATCGCGATGGGCGAGCAGTAGGTGCCGCCGCTCGCGAACGTCGCGTACGCGGCAGCCATCTGCAGCGGCGAGGAGTTCTGCGTCCCGAGGATCATCGACGCGTTGATGTTGATGTTGCCCTCGTCGCGCAGCATCGACGGCTGGAAGCCGGCGGCCTTCGCGGTGCTCGCGATGCCGCACAGGTCGAGCTGGCTCGCCATCGTCGTGTACGCGGTGTTGACCGAGTTGTACGTCGCCTTGAGGACGGACATCGACCCGCTGCCGGGGCCGTCGGAGTTCGCCGGCGTCCACTTCTCGTTCCCGAGGCGCGTGCAGCTCGCGGTGAAGTCGCGGTTGATGGTCCAGGTGCGCTTGTTGGCGCTCACGGTCTCGTAGAGCGAGTGCCCCTGGTTGAGCCACTCGGCGAGCACGAACGGCTTCCACGTCGAGCCGGGCGAGAACCCGTTCGACGAGCCGTGGGCCTGGTCGACGCTGTAGTTGACCGCGGTCGTGTTCGGCGCGGGCTCCTGGGTGTTGTCGAACGCACGGTTCTGCGCCATCGCGAGGATCTTGCCGGTCCCGGGCTCCACGGTGACGATCGCGTCCTCGATCTGGCTCGGGTCGTCCGCCGGGACCGCGGCCGCCGCGTGCTGCTCGGCAGCCGCCTGCATGCCCGGGTCGAGCGTCGTGTAGATGTCGAGACCGCCACGGTAGAGCCGCGCCTGGCGCTCCTCCTTGGTCTCGCCGAACACCGGGTCGGACATGATGATCTTCGTGACGTAGTCGCAGAAGAACGCGGAACCGCCGGAGGCCTGGCAGCCCGCCTCGAGCGGCTGGATCGCGAGCGTGTCCGCGATCGGGGTGGCCCGGCCCGCGTCGTACTCCTCCTTGGTGATGTACCCCTGCTGGTACATCGTGTTGAGCACGACGTCGCGGCGCTTCTGGGCGTTCTCGGGCTGCGTGGTCGGGTCGTACGTGGACGGGGCCTTCGTGATCCCCGCGATGGTCGCGGCCTCGACGTAGTTGAGGTCGATCGCGCTCTTGTTGAAGTAGTGCCGCGCCGCCGTCTCCACGCCGTAGACCGAGCGGCCGAACTGCGCGATGTTGAGGTAGCCCTGGAGGATCTCCTCCTTGGTCATCTTCTTCTCGAGCGCGATGGCCAGCTTCGCCTCGCGCGCCTTGCGCCCGAGCGACTTCTCGTTGGCC
>JAQSXO010000110.1 GCA_029256625.1 Cellulosimicrobium sp.
GCGTTCGCCCCGAACCACAAGGGCATGCCGATCGTCCCGGCGACCGCGGACGTCGACTTCCTGCGCCGCCAGGTCCTCATGTCCCGCAACATCCGCGGCGGCGCGGTCGTCGACTTCTTCATGGGTGGTCTCAACCGTCAGGTGGAGCACCACCTGTTCCCGAGCATGCCGCGCCCGAACCTCAGGCGCGTCCAGCCCCTCGTGCGCGAGTACTGCTCCCAGCTCGGCGTGGCCTACACCGAGGTCGGGTTCTTCACCTCCTACCGGATCGTCGTCCAGTTCCTCAACGACGTCCCCGGCCGAGCCCGCGACCCGTTCACCTGCCCCCTGGCCGCCAGCCTCGGACGCTAGCGACTCGGGCCGCCGGCGCACAGCCACTCCCAGGTTCGCTCCCAGGTACGAAGCGTAGGGTCACGATATCCGTGGCGAACGTGCCCCGTCTGAGGTGCGCGGGCCCGGAACCGCAAGGAGGCCGCCATGGCCACCACCCCGCTCACCTCTGCCACGAACGGCAGCCCAGTCTCTCGCCGCACGAGCCCAGCAGTCACGTCACGTAGCGCTTGGACCGAACACGGGTATGTCCCGCCGCCACGCAGCCGCACCGGAGCCATCTGGGTCGGCCTGTGCATTGCCGCGCTCGTCCTGGTCGCGCTCATCGTGTTCATGCTCCAGAACACCCAGCTCGTGCTCATCTCGTTCCTCGGCTGGCAAGGCTCCGTCCCCCTCGCCCTCGCCCTGCTCATCGCGGGAATCGGCGTCAGTATCGTCGCCCTCGTCGTCGGCACCCTCCGCATCCACCAGCTCCGCCGACGCCTCGCACACCGCCTCTAACGCCCGCGACATCACACCCACCCATGACCGACGACCGCGAGACCTCGCCAGAACGCCCCACCGACCTGCTCGGCGAGATCGACGCCTCCCAACGCCAGATGGAAGCCGTCGTCTCCGTCGTCGACCAGGGCTCGCCCATAGACCTCATCCACTACGTCGCCGCCCGCGCCCGTCTCGACGCCGCGATCGCCCAATGGAACCTGCGCGCCTCGACTACCTAGACGCAGCGGCGTGCGCCGCACCTGCGCGGCGGGCCGCGCCTGGCCCTCGACGAGGTCGACGAGGAGGCCGCCGTGAGCATGAGCAGCCACCGGTCCGGAGCGTGACGCCACTCT
This sequence comes from Cellulosimicrobium sp., assembly GCA_029256625.1. Lineage (GTDB taxonomy): Bacteria > Actinomycetota > Actinomycetes > Actinomycetales > Cellulomonadaceae > Cellulosimicrobium. The sequence goes on from JAQSXO010000110.1 coordinate 1,167, forward strand.
CGTCGAGGTCGCGCACAACGCGCGCGACCTGGACTGCCGACCGGCCGAGCCATTCGCACTACCTCAATACGCACCGCTACCGGTAGCGCCCGTTTCGGGTGCGACATCCCACCACGCCTAGTGCCGGACGATGTCGCGGTTGTCGGGTTCGGGGCCGAGCGGGGTGGTGCCAGCCCTTTGGGCAGACACCGATCTCCTCAGCCCGAGAAACCCGGCAAGCGCAATCCGTCTCTTGGCGAGGTCTTTCGCTGTATCACGACCCTCGCGACGGTTCGTCTCGCTCGCCGCTATCTCCTTGATGTGTGGGTATCCCTCTCGGATGGAGTACGCGACAGCCCGTGACTCCTCCGGTCGACGGCCAGCGTTCGAGCCGTCTGAGCGTCGAAGGCGAGGGCTACAAGGACGTTTGCCGCGGACAGCCCCTCGTCCTACTGGTCAGGATCGTCGAGCCTCGTCGTTGGGGCCGGTCGTCAGCAGTTCCGACCTCGACACAGGTGAGCGCGCCCCATGAAGGCTGCACACACAAGCCCGCCCCGGGAGGCGCACCGCGGGCTCGCGGACCTTCGTGGGCCACCCACGGCTGCGACACAGATCTTGCGCCGAGAGGCCAGATGGGAGCCGCTAGCATGCGGCCATGACCTTCGCGGCGAACGTCGTCAACGTACTGATCGCGTCACCCAGCGACACGGCTGCGGAGCGTGACGCGGTGGAGGCGGCAATCCACCGGTGGAACGCTGACCGGGCGCAAGGAGCGCACACGGTGCTGCTGCCCTTACGGTGGGAGGTCAACGCGGTCCCGGTAATTGCGGACTCGCCGCAAGCGGCGATCAACCGGCAGCTGCTCGAGCGGGCGGACATCGTGATCGGTGTGTTTTATGCACGCCTCGGTCAGCCGACGGAACGCTACCCGTCGGGAACCGTCGAGGAGATCCTCGAAGCACACGACGCCGGCAAGCCGGTGCACGTGTACTTCTCCACTGCGCCACTAAGACCCGACATTGAACTTGACCAGCTTGCGCGACTGCGCAGCGTGAAGGCTGATCTCGGTCAGCGCTCTTTGTACGGGCAGTTCGCGTCCGCTGACGAGTTGCAGGCTCAGGTGCGCTCCGCCATCGAGCATGACCTTGGGGAGTTGGGTTTGTCGGCCCCCACAGTGGCGGCGCCGCCGGTGGAGCGTGCGAGGCTTCGCGCGTCGTATGTCCAGGCAACGAAGAGCGGGCGCATCGTCGTGACAAACGATGGTCGGGCGCTCGCTCGCGATGTGCGAATGGCGCTCGAGCCGCTAGGGCGCGGCTCCCTACCTTACCTGGACGACGAGGACAGCAGCACTCCTCGTGACATCGCACCGAACGGCGGGACGACGTCGTACGTTGCCTTCGGTGGGATGGGAACCGCGTCCCAGCTCAAGGTCACACTCACCTGGTTGGAAGAGTCGGGCGAAGAGCAGGCGTTCTCGCACACTCTGTCCCTCACGTAAACCGTGCGCGCCTCAAGGTCTGGGGGACCAATTACTGTTCGGGTCATGGAAAACGCTGCGAGCGTACCGGACCTGAGGATCGCGGGTGCCCGCGTCAAGGTTGATGAGGCGTTGGCCGCACTGGTGAGGTATCCGCGCCGCACACCGTCCGTGTACGACCTGGTCGATGGTGAGCGAGACGGTCTGACGCAGGCGGACGTGCTGGCACGGACCCGCAAGTTGTCCTCACGGTTGTCCGCTTACCAGTTGTCGGCCATGTCCCAGCGCGCCCAGGATGCACCGTGGGCGCCGGTCCTTGATGGTGCCGATCTCGCGACCGTGCGCGTCGGTGACGATGCGTGGGTGGCAGCTGACCGGCTCTACCTGCACTTCCTGGAACCCAAGATCGCCGGGGTGGGGTTCGCGAAGGTGCACAAGCATCTGCACTTGATGTACCCGGCCGTGTTCCCGATCATCGACTCGCGGTTGCGGCTCCTGTATCGCTCTCCCGAACGCGCGCTCGCGTCGCACAGTGGCTTGGTGGGACCTGATCATTGGCGCCGGCGCATCTGGTTGGCGATCGGTGACGACGTGCGGGTGAACAGGTCCTCGGGTGCGCTCGCGGTGTTGCGGTCACGACTTGAGGTTGAGGCCACCCGTGCAGGCGAGTACGGGCAGGCCCGGGAGGCACGCACGTTGCACCGGATCGGGTCGCTCAGTGATGTTCGACTGCTCGACATGTTCTCGTGGAGGGCGGGCGCTTCCCAGGGACGCACATCGAGGTCGGGCCGGACGCCGGCGCGCTCCGCGGCCTCGACGACCGGCGGGACGAGCGCAGCCGCGTGGGAGAGGGAGGTCGCCGCGAACACGGCCTGCGGACCCGACCCGGTCACGCGCCAGTCGGACACGCCGGGTGCCCGGTGGAACTCGGCCGCGGAGATCCAGCCGCGTCTGCTCGTCGGCTCGGTCATGGGGGCTCCTTCGACGGTCCGCCCTGCGGGGGCGAGGAGCAACGGTCGGGCTCCCGGTCGACCGTACTCCTGCGCGCTGTCACGGCGCCGGTTCGCTACGGCCACGAACGGGCGCGGTCCTCGGCGTCGAGGACGCGGCGCAGGCCCGTGAAGTCGCGCTGGAGGATCCGCGCCAGGACGGACGTCGGGAGCAGCGCCAGCAGGCGGAGCCAGTCGGCGACGTCTCCGTGGTAGTCGGCGCGGACGCGCGTGCCGCCGCCGACTGGCGACGTGACGTACTCGACCCGGGAGTTCCAGGGCGACGTCGAGTGCCACACGACCCGCCGGTCGTGCTCGACGACCTCGAGCACGTCGGTGAACCGCACCCGGAAGGGCCCGATCCGGTCCACGGCGGCCCACCGGCTCCCCACCCGGAGCGCACCCTCGTCCAAGGGGCGACGCGAGTCGACCGCGGGCGCGAACTCGGGCCACCGACCGGGGTCGGCGAGGTACGGGAAGACACGCGACGGCGGGTGGTCGAGGTGGACGTCGAACGTCACGCGTCGCCACACGGTTCGGTCCCCTTCCGGCACCGGCGGTCAGACCATCGCCGGCACGGGACGGTCCGGGTAGAGCTCCCGCATCGCCGCGTCGTACCGCCGCTTGAGCAGGAGCAGGTACAGCACCCGGATCGGGGCCGGCACGTTCGCGCGGAACCAGTCCTCCCGCTCGGCCTCGGGGACGCTCGCGACCAGCAGGCCGAGCTGCAGCGCCATGACGTCCTTGCCGAGCTCCTTGCGGTGCGCCAGGAGCGTGGCACGCGTGTGCTCCTCCATGAAGTCCCACTCCCGCTGCGACATCACCTCGCCCGCCACGGGAAGGATGTCGCCCTCCTCCTGCCCGAGGTGTGCCGAGAGGAGGTCCCGCAGCCCGTCGACGTCGGCGGCGAAGGCGTCGCGGAGCCGAGGGTCGGCGGTGGCCATCCAGGGTTCCAGCTGCGGCTCGATCCGCGCGAGGTGCACCGCGACCTCGGCGTGCTGCGCGCGCATCTGCCCGACGTGCAGCGCGCAGGCGGGTGCGCGCGCGACCAGCCTGTCCCAGAGCACCAGGTCCTCGGTCTCGTGGTGCATGTGCAGCGCGAAGAAGTCCAGGTGGGCGTAGCGGCCAACCACCGCGGAGCGCGCGGTGTCCCCGGGCTGGACCTCACGCACCAGCTCGGGGAGCTCCCGGTACAGCCAGCGGAAGATCCGGTGGACGAGGAGCATGCCCGACGTGTCGCAACCGGGCTGCTGCCCCGCGGGCAGCGGCCCGGGAGGAGGAAGCCTGCTCGTCATGTCGTCCTCCGCCCGATCGGTCGACCTCGGTGTCGTCGTGGCGCTCTCCGACGCTACGCCCGCCCTCGACCGGGCCACAATGCCGGGTCGGCAGGTTCACCCGGGCAGCAAGAAGCCCCGTCGTGTGGAGCGACGGGGCTTCTCGATCCGCTGTCTCATCGGATCCCGCCGGCGCTCTCACGCCGGAAGCATGCCCTCAGCCTATAGCGTCGTCGCGTGACCAGCAGCACGCCCGACGACGGCGACCAGGTCGTGCTGATCTGGCTGCCCGTCGGCGCCGGCGGTCACGTCGTGCGGCGGACGAGCGCGTGGTGGGAGGGTGCGTGCGCGCTCGTCGCGCGGCGCCGTCCCCGCCCGTTGTTCCACGCGGCGCTCGAGGTGCGCCTCGGCGGCGTCCCGTACACCGTCGAGATGACCCCCGCGTGGGGCCACGCCCCGGTCGAGCGCGGGGTGGTCGCGACCGGAGCGGTCGGCGCGCGCCCGCTCGGCCGCTCACGCCTCTTCCGGTACGAGGTGCGATGCTGGCGCCACGGGCTGATCCCGGACCGCTCCTACGCCGTGGGACCGGCCGTCGTCGTCACCCGGGACGCCGTCGCGACCGCGCGGCTCCTGCGCGCGGTGCCCGCCGTCCCGGCCCTCACCTGGGGGCGCAGGCCGACCGGCGCCCACGACATGTGGAACTCCAACTCGCTCGTCGCGTGGCTGCTGGCGCGGGCGGGTCTCCCGGCCGACCACGAACCGCCCGGGGCGGGCCGGGCTCCGGGGTGGACGGCGGGCCTCCTCGTGGCGGAGCGCGGAACCGGCGGGGGCCGGCACAGCGCGCGGTGATCCACGGCTCCCTCCTCGGCACGACTTCCTCCTCCTCGAGGAGGAGGCCGCACGCGTGCCGATCTCGGCCGTCGGCGGGAGCCGGCGACCGACCGGCCGTCCGTAGCGTCGACGACGGCGGTGCCCGAGGACCGGGCGCCCCGCAGACGACGGGAGGACGCATGATCCAGGTGGAGGCGCTCACCAAGCGCTACGGGTCGGTGACGGCCGTGGACGGGTTGACGTTCACCGCGCCGCCCGGCACCGTGACGGGCTTCCTCGGCCCGAACGGGGCCGGGAAGTCGACGACGATGCGCATGGTGGTGGGGCTCGAACGCCCCACGTCCGGCACCGCGACCGTCGACGGCCGCCGGTACGCCGACCTCCCGGCGCCGCTGCGCACCGTCGGCGTCATGCTCGACGCACGGTCCGTGCACCCGGGGCGCACGGCGTTCCGGCACCTGCGCGCCCTCGCGCGGACGCACGGCATCGGCCGTGCGCGCGTCGACGAGGTCATCGGGATGACCGGCCTCGAGAAGGTCGCGGGGCGGCGGGCGGGGACCTTCTCCCTCGGGATGGGCCAGCGGCTCGGGATCGCGGGGGCGCTGCTCGGCGACCCGGGCACGCTCATCCTCGACGAGCCCGTCAACGGCCTCGACCCGGACGGCGTCCTGTGGGTGCGGGGCCTCGTGCGCGGCCTCGCGGCCGAGGGACGGACCGTGCTCCTCTCCTCGCACCTCATGCACGAGCTCGCGCTGTGCGCGGACCGGGTCGTCGTCATCGGCCGCGGCCGCCTTCTCGCCGACGCCCCGGTGCAGGAGCTCGCGGAGGACGCCGGCTCGCTCGAGGACGCGTACCTGCGTCTCACGGCCGGTGCCGTCGAGTACCGCGGCCGCACCGCCGAGGAGACGGGCCGCGCCGCGACGGGAGGTGCCCGGTGACCGCCACGACCCCCTCGTCCCTGCGGACACGGCCCACCGCGGCACGGACGACGTCGCACGGCCCGACACTCGCCCGCGTCGTCGCCTCCGAGTGGACCAAGCTCACGAGCCTCCGCTCGTCCTGGTGGGCGGCCGCGCTCACGGTCGCGGTGTCGGCGGCGCTCACCTACCTCTCGGCGCAGGCGTCGTCCGTGGACCCGGGGTTCGACCCGATGGGCTCCCTCACGTCCGGCGTCCTGCTCGCCCAGGTGCCCCCGCTGGTCCTGGGCGTCCTGGTCGGGACGGGCGAGCACAGCACGGGCGCGTTCCGCACCACGTTCGTCGCCGTCCCCCGGCGCTGGCCGGTGCTCGCGGCGCAGACGGTCGCCACCGCCACGTTCGCGCTGCTCGCCGCGGTGCTCGCGGTCGTGGCGGCCGTGCTCGCCCTGGTCCCCTCGGCCCGGTCACGCGGGATCCCCCTGGACCTGGGCGCCGACGGCACCCCGCGCGTCCTCGGCGGGATGGTGCTGGTCCTCGTCGGCACCGCGCTGCTCGGCCTCGCGCTCGGGGCACTGCTCCGGCGGCCCGTGCCCGCCGTGACGGTCGCGGTCCTCGTCGTCCTCGTCCTGCCCGTCGCGCTCGTGCTCGCGGCCGACCTGGCGAGCGACCCTCTCGCCGCGTCCGCGTCCGCGTCCGTGCCGCCCGCGCAGGCCGCGGTGAACACCGTCGTGACGTTCCTCCCCGCCGGCGCGGCCTCCCTGCTCACGGGCGAGGGAGCGGTCGAGGGGGCGCCCGACCTCGGCGCGTGGGGCGGCGGGCTCGTCCTCACGGCGTGGGTCGCCGTGCCGCTCGCGCTGGCCGCCCTCCGCCTCCGCACGCGGGACGTGGTCTGACATGGCCGCGACCACGCACGCGTCCGACGCACGCGCCGGTGACCGTCCGCAGGTGACACTCCCTCGGGTGGTCGCGGCGGAGTGGGACAAGCTCACGAGCCTGCCGGCGACGGCGTGGCTCGCCCTCGCGACCGTCGTCGCCGCTGCGGCGACCGCCTGGGCGCTCGGCCTCTTCGCCCGGCCCGACGCCGGAGGCTCGGGCGCGCCCACGGCCGTCGCGGGGTACGTGCTCGCGCAGCTCGGGTTCCTCGTCCTGGGAGCCACCACCGGCGCGGGCGAGTTCCGCACCGGCACCGCCCGCGTGACCTTCGTGGCCGTGCCGCGCCGGATCCCCGTGCTCGTGGCGCAGGTGGTCGTCACGACCGCGGTCGCCGCGCTCACGGCCGTGGTCGCACTGGTGGCGGCGCTCGCGGCGACCGCCGGGCAGCGCGCGGCGCTCGGGCTCGGGCTCGACGTCGGGGACGCGGAGACGCTGCGCCTCCTCGCGGGCTTCGTGCTCTACCAGACCGGGGTCGCGCTCGTCGGGCTGGGTCTCGGGGTCCTGCTGCGTCGGCCCGACGCCGCGCTCGTCGCCGGCGTGCTGCTGCTCGTCGTGCTCGACCACCTCCTCGCCACGAACCCCGGCCGGGTCGCGGACACGGCGCGCGCCCTCCTCCCGGGCGCGGGAGCGCGGCTCCTCCAGGGCGACGACCGGCTCGCCGCGCTCGACGCGACGGCCCTGGGCCCGCACCTCGCCCCGTGGACGGCCGGCCTGGTGCTCGCCGCGTGGGCCGTCGTCCTGCTCGTCGCGGGCGGGGTCCGCCTGCGTCGCCATGACGTCACCTGACGTGGACGGGGACGGGTGGGAGAGTGGGGCCATGCCCTCGACGTCCGTGGCCCTGCCCGCGCGCGGGACGACCGACGACGTCGCCTCCACCGCGCCCGACCTCCGGCGGCGAGGCCCGCTCGGTCGGCTCCTCGCGGAGCACCCCCGGAGCGCCGACGCGGCGCTCGCCGCCGGCCTCGTCGCGCTCGGGCTCGTCACCGCGGTCCTCGGGCTCGCGACGGTCGAGGGGTCCACCGGGCTCGGCCTCTTCCGGCCCGACGAGCCCGTCGCCCAGGTGGTCGTCACGGCCTGGCTCGTCGGGGCCGTCGTCGGGGCGGCGGCCTGGCTCGTCGGGGCCGTCGTCGGGGCGGCGCTCCTGCTCACCCGCCGCACCCGGCCCCTGGCGGTCACGGCCGCGCTCACGGCGCTCGCCGTCGCGTCGCTCGCCGTCGCGGGCGTGCTGGGCGTCCTCGGCGTGTGCCTCGCGTGCGCGCTGCACGCCGTCGCGGCGTCCCGCGCGCCGCGCACGGCGTGGCTCACGTGCGCGGCGGTGGTCGTCGCCGTGACCGCCGCGATGTGGTGGTGGCAGGACATCGGCCTCGCCGAGATCCTGCTCTGGAGCGACCCGATCGTCACGCCGGACGGCGACCCGGTGCGCGACCTCGCCGAGCCGCCCTTCTCCCCCGGCCGCCGGTCCGCGTCCGTCTCCCTCCTGCTCGCGCTGCTGCTCCTCGGGATGGCCACGGGCTCCGGCGCGCGTGCCCGGCGGCTGCACGCCGAGGACCTGGCGGAGCGCTACCGGGCCATGGCCCGGGACCGGGACCAGAGCGCGGCGCTCGCCCGCGCGGCCGAGCGCGCCCGCATCGCCCGGGAGATGCACGACGTCGTCGCGCACAGCGTCTCGGTGATGGTCGCCCTGTCCGACGGCGCGGGTGCGGCGCTGGACCGCGCCCCCGACCGGTCGCGCGAGGCGTTGCGGGAGCTCTCCCGGACCGGGCGCGAGGCGCTGACCGACATGCAGCGCGTCCTCGGCGCGCTCGACCCCGGTGACGAGGAACCTGAGGCCCCGGACGGGCGTCCGGAGCCGACCGGGACGGACCTCGCGACGGTCATCGCGCGCTTCCGCGCCGCGGGCGTCCCGGTGACCGCGACCGGCCTCGACCTGCCGCTCCCGCAGGACACGTCGCTGCGGCTCGCGGTCGAGCGGGTCGTGCAGGAGGCGCTGACCAACGTCCTGCGGCACGCGCCCGGGACGCCGGAGGCCCGGGTCGAGGTCCGGCGTGGCGCGGGCGCCGTCGAGGTCGAGGTCCGCGACGCAGGTGGCACCCGACCCGGCACGGGCGGCGGGACCGGCCGCGGCATCCTCGGCATGCGCGAGCGCGCGGCGCTGCTCGGCGGCAGCGTCGAGGCCGGGCCGTGGCCGGAGGGCGGGTGGGCGGTGCGCGTCGTGCTGCCGTGGGTCGAGGACGACGGAGGGCTCGCGTGACGACCGTGCTGCTCGTGGACGACCAGGCGCTCCTGCGCATGGGCTTCCGGCTCGTGATCGAGTCCGAGCCCGATCTCGAGGTGGTGGGCGAGGCGTCCGACGGCCGGGTCGCGCTCGACCAGGTCGCGGCGCTCGCCCCGGACGTCGTCGTCATGGACGTCCGCATGCCCGGGATGGACGGCATCGAGGCGACCCGGCGCGTCGTCGCGGAGCACCCCGGGACGCGCGTGCTCGTCCTGACCACGTTCGACGTCGACGAGTACGCGTTCGCG
>JAQSXO010000111.1 GCA_029256625.1 Cellulosimicrobium sp.
GCGAGGGTCGCGTCGAGGTCGTAGGAGACCTCGCACGGCCACGTCTGGACGCCGACCGGCAGGAGCGTGGGCGGGGCGACGAGCGTCACGTGCGCGCCGAGCGTGTGCAGCAGGTGCACGTTGGAGCGCGCGACGCGCGAGTGCAGCACGTCGCCGACGATCGCCACGTGCCGCCCGTCGAGACCCGCGCCGCGCGCGGCCGCGTCGTCCGGGCCGCTCGCCCCGGGGGCGGTGAGCCCCGTCCCGGACAGGTGGCGCCGCAGCGTGTACGCGTCCAGCAGCGCCTGCGTGGGGTGCTGGTGCGTGCCGTCCCCCGCGTTGAGGACCGCGGCGTCGAGCCAGCCCGCGTGGGCGAGCAGGTGCGGGGCCCCGGAGGCCTGGTGGCGGACGACGACCGCGTCCGCGCCCATCGCCTGCAGGGTCAGCGCGGTGTCCTTGAGCGACTCGCCCTTGGACACGCTCGAGCCCTTGGCCGAGAAGTTGATGACGTCCGCGGACAGGCGCTTGGCCGCCGTCTCGAACGAGATGCGCGTGCGCGTCGAGTCCTCGTAGAAGAGGTTGACGACCGTCCGGCCGCGCAGCGTCGGGAGCTTCTTGATCTCCCGCGCCTGCGTCGCGGCCATCTGCGCGGCCGTGTCGAGGATGCGCACCGCGTCGGCGCGCGCGAGGTCCTGGGTGGACAGCAGGTGCCTCATGCGCCGGCCTCCGTCCCGGGGACGGCGGACCGGATGACCACGGCGTCCGCCGGGGCGTCGCCGTCCGTGGGCGCGCCGTCGACCTCGGCGAGGCGCACGCTGACGCGCTCGGACGTCGAGGTGGGCAGGTTCTTGCCGACGAAGTCGGGGCGGATCGGCAGCTCGCGGTGGCCGCGGTCGACGAGCGCCGCGAGCTGCACGGCGCGCGGGCGGCCGAGGTCGCTGATCGCGTCGAGCGCGGCGCGGATGGTGCGCCCGGAGTACAGGACGTCGTCGACGAGGACCACGACCTTGCCGTCGATGCCCGAGGCGGGCAGGCGCGTCGCGCCGATCGTGCGCGTCGGGTGCCGGTGGAGGTCGTCGCGGTACATCGTCACGTCGAGCTCGCCGACGATGGCGTGCGGGTCGGGCGCGCCGTCGGCGGGCGTCCCCTCGATCGCGGCGAGGCGCTCGGCGAGCCGCGTCGCGAGCGGGACGCCGCGCGTCGGGATGCCGAGGAGGACGAGGTCGTGGGCCCCCTTGTTGCGCTCCACGATCTCGTGGGCGATGCGCGTCAGCGCGCGGGAGATGTCGGCGGCCGTCAGGACGACGGTCCCGGCCTCGGGGGTCGATGCGGATGGTGTGGGCACAGCAGCGCCAGAGCTCATGTCCGGCGACCTCCTTCCCCGCCTCACGGGACGGGCCTTAAAGGATGTCTGACGGTCACCCACCCTACCGCCGCGCGCCGCGGCGGCGGGCGTGCGTCCCGCCGGATGGGACGCGGCGTCGGTCACACCCGGTGACCGACGCCGCATCGAGGGGTCGTGCCGGCCCGCCAGGGCCGTGGAGCGCTCAGGCCGTGATCGTCGGCTTCATCTCGGCGATGCGTGCGAGCAGCCCGTTGACGAACGACGGCGAGTCGTCGGTCGACAGGGAACGCGCGAGGTCGACGGCCTCGTCGATCGCGACGACGTCCGGGACGTCGTCGTTGAAGAGGATCTCCCAGCCGCCGATGCGCAGCAGGGCCCGGTCGACCGCCGGCATCCGCTCGAGCGTCCACCCGTGGGAGTACGTCTCGATCAGCTCGTCGATGCGCTCGCGGTGGGCGAGCACGCCCTCGACGATGTCGACCGCGTACTGCGGCAGGGCGGTCTGCGCGGTGCCGGGGTCGGCGACGCGCTCCGCGAGGAGGGTCGTCGGGTCCACCTGACGCTGCTCCGCCTCGAAGAGGACGTCGAGCGCGCGCTTGCGCGCCTTGGTGCGTGCGGCCATGTGTGTCGTCAGCCCGTCGGTGCCGGCGTCAGTCGTTCACGCGGCCGAGGTACGACCCGTCGCGCGTGTCGACCTTGACCTTGGTGCCCTGCTCGAGGAAGAGCGGGACCTGGATCTGCGCGCCCGTCTCGAGCGTCGCCGGCTTGGTGCCGCCGGTCGAGCGGTCGCCCTGCAGGCCCGGCTCGGTGTACGTGATCTCGAGGACGACCGAGGCCGGGAGCTCGATGTAGAGCGGCTGGCCGTCGTTGGACGCGATGAGCACGTTCTGGTTCTCGAGCATGTAGTCCTTGGCGTCGCCCACGATCCCGGCCGAGACCGTGATCTGGTCGTACGTCGAGGTGTCCATGAACACGTAGTCCGCGCCGTCCTGGTAGAGGTACTGGAAGTCGCGGCGGTCGACGTTGGCGGTCTCGATCTTGAGGCCGGCGTTGAACGTCTTGTCGATCGTCTTGCCCGTCATGACGTTCTTGATCTTGGTGCGGACGAACGCGCCACCCTTGCCGGGCTTGACGTGCTGGAACTCGATCACGGTCCACAGCTGGCCGTCGAGTCGCAGCACGGTGCCGTTCTTGATGTCGTTGGTGGTCGCCACGTTCGTCTTCCTGTCGGAGGGTCTACGGGCTCCGCGGCACCGGACGACGCGGGTCGACCGGGCGCACGAGGGCGGAGCGGGAAATGGGCCTTGACGATCTTACCGGAGCGTCCTACCCCAGCGCGACGAGGACCGCGTTCGCCGCGACACCCACCGTCGCCGCCCAGCACATCGAGGCGAGCGTCCCGATGACGAAGCGCTCGGACGCGACGGGGTGCTCGCGCAGCTCCGGGTAGCGCCCCAGGCCCTTGATCGCGACGACGAAGGCGATTCCGCCGGGCTCGCCGGCGAGCAGGCAGCCCGTGATCGCGAACCGCTCGAGGATCCCGATCCACGTGCCGCCCCGCAGCACCTTGACGGCCTCCGTGCCGATGGGACCCGTCGCCGGCGGCGGGGGCGGGGGCACGGGGACGGCCGCCGGATCGGCGGCGCGCGTCGTGGTCCGCGGTCGCGCGGCGCGGCCGGGTCGCTGACGGCCCGGGTCTCCCGCCCGCGCCGCGGCGCGCAGCACCCACTGCGTCACCGGCCCTCCCCCGAGCACGCTCGCGGCGAGCGCGACGACCCACACCACGACCACCAGCACGACCGACACCGGGTCCGTCATTCCCTGTCCTCCCGCCGTTCCTCCGGCGGCCCGCCCCGACGACTCGCGCAGAGCTCGCCGAGCAGTCTCGCGACCACGGGCCGCACCGCCGCCTCCTCCGGCCACAGCGCCGTGCGCAGCCGCTGGCTGACCGCCTGCTCGGACACCCCGAGGGCCCGAGCCACATCCTTCTGGGTGCCGCCCACACGCGCGAGCGTGTCGACCGCCTCCCACCCCGGCGCAGTCCGCCGGTCCACGACCGCCGCGAGGAGGCGCAGGAGCGCCTCGACCTCGGCGGCGCGCGCGGGCGGCTCGCCGCGGACGGCGACCGGCGCCGTGGCCGCGCGCGACTTCGCCTGCTCGACCGCCTCACGCGCCCGCACGAACGCCTCCCCCGACGCCTCGCGCGAGACCGCGGGCAGCGGCTCGTCGACGGTCCCCGCGCCGACGCCGACGCTCCAGCCGCCGTCGCGCAGCAGGTCGAGCACCACGTCGACCACGGTCGCCGGGTCGTCGAGCACGCCCTGCAGCTCGTCGCCCACCGTCCGGTCGAACGGGACCACGAGCCCGGGCCGGTCGACCAGGAGCACCTCGAGGCGCGCGAGCACGTCGGGCACGCGGTCGCGGTGACCCGTGCTCCCCCGCTGGTCGACGGTCAGGACGAACATACGATCCAGGCTAAACCCTTGAGACGAGCAGATCAAGCATGAGGACTTGATGAGACGGGATCAAGGACTGCGCGCGGCCGATGGCGGGACCCGGGTCAGCCGCGCAGACGAGCCGCGAGCGCCTCGAGCGCGAGTCGGTAGGAGTCGAAGCCGAACCCCGCGATCGTGCCGGTCGCGACCGCACCGACGACGGAGTGGCTGCGGAACGCCTCGCGCGCCGCGGGGTTGCTCAGGTGCACCTCGACGAGCAGGAGGCCGGAGGTCGTGACCTGCGCCGCGGCGTCGCGCACGGCGTAGGAGTAGTGGGTGAACGCGGCCGGGTTGAGCACGACGTGGGCGCGCGCGTCGACGGCCTCGTGGAGCCAGCCCACGAGCTCGGACTCGTCGTCGGTCTGGCGCACGTCGACGGTGAGGCCGAGCGCGCTCCCCCACGCGAGGGCGGACTCCTGGAGGTCGGCCATCGAGGCGGAGCCGTAGATCTCCGGCTCGCGCACACCGAGCCGCCCGAGGTTGGGTCCGTTGAGGACCAGCACGCGTTCCATGGCGCCCGAGCCTAGCGGCGCCGGCTCTCCGCGTGCCGCGCGGGCTCGCCTCGTGACCGGACCCCGGCGTGGGGTACGGCTCGACGAGCGTCGGGCGGCGCGGTCGTGCACGCTGGCCGGGTGATCCTCGCGACCTGCGTGCCCGCCCGCGCCGACGGGATCGACGACCGCGCCGCCCGGAGGCCGACGTGAGCGCCACGACGGGCCGTGCCGGCAGCGGCTACCTGGAGGCGCCGTTCGTCGCGCTCGCGCACCGCGGCTTCTCGCGCGAGGGCCTGGAGAACTCGATGGCGGCGTTCGCGGCCGCCCGCGACCTCGGGCTGCGGTACGTCGAGACGGACGCCCACGCGACGGCGGACGGCGTGGCCGTCGCGCTCCACGACGCGTCGCTGGACCGCACGACGGACGCGCACGGGCTCGTGGCCGACCTCCCGTGGCGCACCGTGCGCGCGGCGCGGATCGGCGGGACGGAGCCGGTGCCGTCGCTCGAGGACGTGCTGGGCACGTGGCCGGACCTGCGGGTGAACGTCGACGTGAAGTCGGCGGCGGCCGCCGAGCCGGTCGCCCGGGCGATCGAGCGCACGCGTGCGCACGACCGCGTGTGCGTCGCGTCGTTCGCGGCGTCGCGCCGGGAGGCGACCGTGGCGCGGCTGTCGCGCCCCGTGACGGTCTCGGGTGCGCGCGGGGCCGTGGTCGGCATGCTCCTCGCCGGGCGTGCGCGGGCCGACGCGCTGGCCCGCCGTGCGGCCCGGTCGGTGGACTGCCTGCAGGTGCCCGTGCGCGGGGGCTGGGTGCGCGTCGTCGACTCGGGGTTCGTCCGGGCCGCCCACCGGGCGGGAGTCGCGGTGCACGCGTGGACGGTCAACGACCGCGCGACGATGCACCGGCTGCTCGACCTCGGGGTCGACGGGATCGTCACCGACCGCGCCGACCTCCTGCGAGACGTGCTCCGTGCGCGAGGGCTGTGGGCGTGACCGGACCGGGTCCGGGCCGACCAGGGTGCGGACGCCGCGCGTCAGAGCGCGACGGGGCCGCGTCCCACCGGCGCGTCGACCGCGATCTCGGCGTAGGCCGCGGCGAGGAGCGTCGGGTCCGGTCCCTCGAGCCGGGTGGGCCGCGCGACGTCGTCGAGCACGACGAACCGCAGGAGGTCGCCGCGCGACTTCTTGTCGCGCCGCATGGCGGACAGGAGCTGCTCCCAGCGGTCGCCGCGGTACGTGAGCGGGAGGCCGAGCGAGCCGAGGATCGCGCGGTGCCGCTCGACGACGGCGTCGTCGAGCTTCCCGGCGAGGCGCGACAGCTCGGCCGCGAACACCATGCCGACGGACACCGCGGCGCCGTGGCGCCACTGGTAGCGCTCGGTGAGCTCGACCGCGTGGCCCAGCGTGTGCCCGTAGTTGAGGATCTCGCGCAGGCCCGCCTCCTTGAGGTCCTCCCCCACGACGCGCGCCTTGACCGCGATCGAGCGCTCGACGAGCTCGGACACGACGGCCCACGTCTCGTCGGACGTCGGGCGCGTGCCCCACGCGCTCAGCACGTCCGCGTGCTCCTCGACGAGCTCGAGGATCCGCTCGTCGGCGATGAAGCCCGTCTTGACGACCTCCGCCATGCCGGCGACGAAGTCCCAGCGGCCGAGGGACTCGAGCGCCGCGAGGTCGCACAGCACGCCCGCGGGCGGGTGGAACGACCCGACGAGGTTCTTGCCCTCGGCGGTGTTGATGCCCGTCTTGCCGCCGACGGCCGCGTCGACCATCGCGAGCAGCGTCGTCGGCACGTGGACCACGCGGATGCCGCGCAGCCAGGTGGCCGCGACGAACCCGCCCAGGTCGGTCGTCGCGCCCCCACCGACCGTGACGATCGCGTCGGTGCGCGTGAAGTCCAGCTGGCCGAGCACGCCCCAGAGGAACGCCGCGACCTGGGCGGTCTTGGCCTCCTCGGCATCCGGGACCTCGGCGACGTACGCCTCGTACCCCGACGCCTTGAGGTCCTCGTGGACGACCTCGGCCGTCGCGGCGAGGGCCGCGGGGTGCACGACGAGCACCCGGCGCACCCGGTCGCCGAGCATCGCGGGCAGCTCGCCGAGCAGGTGCCGCCCCACGACGACGTCGTAGGGCTGGTCACCGGCGACCCGGACTCGCGTCGCCGCGGGCTGCGCGGCGGACCCGGTGCCTGCCTGGGTGGCGGCCGGGGTGCCGGGGGCGGGGGTCGTGTCGCTCACGCGTTCTCCTGTCGGGCCGGGGTGTCGGCGGTGTCGGACGGCGCGGCGTCGGTCCGCGCGAGGTGGGCGCGGATCTCCTCGGCCACCTGGGCGGGCGTGCGCGCGTCGGTGACGACGTGCAGCGTCGCGACCCGCTCGTAGACGGGGCGGCGCGCCTCCATGAGGGTCGCCCACCGCGCGCGGGGGTTGCCCAGCAGGAGCGGGCGCGACTGGTTGAACCCGACACGCGGCGCCGCGTGGGCGAGGCTCACGTCGAGGAACACGACGGCGCCGCCCGCCGCGGCGTACGCCGCGAGGGCTGCCTGCGTGTGCTCGTCGAGGACGGCGCCGCCGCCCAGGGCGAGCACGCCGTCGTGGGTGGCGAGCGCCGTCGTCACGGCCTCGCGCTCGAGCTCGCGGAAGTGCGGCTCGCCGTGGTCGACGAAGATGTCGGCGACGGGCTTGCCCGCCACCGTCTCGACGTCGGTGTCGGTGTCGCGCTGCGCGAGGCCGAGCAGGTCGGCGAGGTGCCGGGAGACGGTCGACTTGCCGCTCCCGGGCGGGCCGACGAGGACGACGACCGGGCGCGTGCCCGGCGGGACGGGCGTCATCAGCGCTGCAGCTCCGGGATCGCGGCGAGGTAGGCCTCGGCGTTGCGGCGGACCTCCGCGACGGAGTCGCCGCCGAACTTCTCGAGCGCCTGCTCGGCGAGCACGAGCGCGACCATCGCCTCGGCGACGACCGCAGCCGGCGGGACGGCGCACACGTCGGAGCGCTGGTGCTGGGCCTTGGCGACCTCGCCCGTCACGACGTCGACCGTCGCGAGCGCGCGCGGCACCGTCGAGATGGGCTTCATCGCGGCGCGCACGCGCACGACCTCGCCGTTCGACATCCCGCCCTCGACGCCGCCGGCCCGGTTGCTCAGGCGGTGGATGCGCCCGTCGGTCCCGCGCTCGATCTCGTCGTGCGCGGCGGACCCGCGGCGGCGAGCGGTACGGAACCCGTCGCCGACCTCGACGCCCTTGATGGCCTGGATGCCCATGAGCACGGCGGCGAGCCGCGCGTCCAGGCGCCGGTCGCTCTGCGCGTAGGTGCCGAGGCCCGACGGGACGCCGTAGGCGAGCACCTCGACCACGCCGCCGAGCGTGTCGCCCGCCTTCTGGCACTCGTCGATCTCGGCGACCATCGCCGCGGACGTCGCGGCGTCGAAGCAGCGCACCGGGTCGGCGTCGAGCGCGGCGACGTCGCCCGGCCCCGGCACGGCCGCGTCCTCGGGCACCTCGACGGGACCGATGCCCACGACGTGCGACACGAGCCGGACACCCAGCGCCTGCTCGAGGAACTTCGCGGCCGCGGCGCCGAGGGCGACGCGCGTCGCCGTCTCGCGCGCCGACGCGCGCTCCAGCACGGGCCGGGCGTCGTCGAAGCCATACTTGCGCATGCCCACGAGGTCGGCGTGACCGGGGCGCGGGCGCGTGAGGGGCCGGTTGCGCGCGATCTCGCGCACGTCGCCCGTGCCGGCGTCGACCTGGAGAGCCTCGGGCGGCACCGGGTCGGCGGACATGACGTCGACCCACTTGGGCCACTCCGAGTTCGCGATCTCGAGCGCGAGCGGGCCGCCCTGGGTCACGCCGTGGCGCAGCCCGCCGAGCACCCGGAGCACGTCCTGCTCGAACTTCTGGCGCGACCCACGCCCGTACCCGAGGCGGCGGCGCGCGAGCGCGGCGCGCACGTCGTCCGTCGTGAGCTCGACGCCCGCGGGCAGCCCGTCGAGGATCCCGACCAGCGCCTCACCGTGCGACTCACCCGATGTCAACCAACGCAGCATGATCGCCATCCTCCCACGTCGCCGGGCACGTCCCGGCGGGCGCCCGCAGTGCGGACCGACCGTTCCGAGACCGTCCGCGGCCCCTGCCCGGACGAGGCGTGCGGTGCCGTGACCGAAGGCGCGGCCGCCTGTGGACGACGGCGGCGCGCGCCGTGGCGGGCGCGCTACGGTGCCGCGCATGGTCCAGCAGGGGGACGGGACGACCACGGACGGCACGCCGGCGCAGGGCTCCGCACCGGTGGCGGTCGAACGAGCGGTGGCCGACGACGAGCGGCCCTGGGCACGACGCCGCGGCGACGACCTGGTCCGCG
>JAQSXO010000112.1 GCA_029256625.1 Cellulosimicrobium sp.
CGAGCGTCGACCTCGCCGCGAGCGACGAGGCGGGCGAGCCGGTCGTGACCGTGCTGGCCGTGGGCCCGCTGTAGGCCGGCGCCGCGCCGGGCACCACCGGGCGCGCACGGTCGGGCGCCACGGGTCGGGCGCCTCCGGGCCCCGACCGCTCAGTGGACCGGCAGCAGCCCGCGCTCGGCGAAGACCTGCTTCGCCACGGCCGTCGCGTTGAGCGCCCGCGGGAACCCGCAGTAGACGGCGGACTGCAGCAGCGCCTCGACGATCTCCCGCGGCGTGAGACCGACGTCGAGCGCGGTGCCGACGTGGATCTCGAGCTGGGGCTCGCACCCGCCGAGCGCGCTGAGCATCCCGAGCGTGACGAGCTGCCGGTCGCGGGGCGCCAGGTGCGGCCGCGCATAGATCTCCCCGTACGCCCAGGCCGAGATCTGGTGCTCGAGCTCCGGTGAGACGCCCGCGAGCGCCTCGGCGATCGCCGCGGGTGCCGTCTCGTTGACCGCGCCGAACACCGCCCGACCGTGCTCGTAGCGCTCCGCGCGCGTGGTCGCCTGCCCGTCCGTGATGTTCCCCTGCGTCACGTCGAGCAGCGTAGGCGACCGGGTGTGACCTGCGTCGACGGTCTCACCCTCGGGCCACGGTCTGCGCGGTCAGCCGTCGTCGCGCCGCCGGTCGTGCCGCGCGGGCAGGTGCTCGAAGCCCGCGGAGACGTAGGTGGCGACACCGCCGGCGTTCGAGGCGGGCGTGGCGACGAGCGCGCTCGACGCCCCCAGCTCGCGCAGCGCCGCCAGCCCCGCGAGCGTGACGGCCCGGCCGAGGCCGCGCCCGCGGTGGTCGGCGTGCACGCCCATGGGCTCGATGAGCCCGGGTCGGCCCGGGCCGGCCGACCACACGCCGATCACCGCCACGGCGGGCCCCGGGCCGCCGTCGGGCGTCTCGCCGTCGGACGCACCACCGTGCACGACGAGGCAGCGTGCGTCGGCGTACGGGAGCCCGGAGGCGAGCGCATGCCAGCGCTCCGGTGCGGCCCGCAACCCGCCGAACGACGACCGGAGCGTCTCTGCCCACGCGGCGGCCTCCGGTGGCCCGACCTCGCGCACCAGGACGCCCGGGTCCTCGACCGGGTCAGCAAGGTCGCGGCGCAGGAGCGCCCACCGCTCGTCGACGCGCCAGCCCGCCGCGGCCAGGTGCTGGTCCACCCGGGCTCCCACGGGCGCCTCGACCGACGCCCCACCGGGCCCAAGCACGCCGCGCTCGGGCCGGGTGGCGTCCTCGGCGAGGCGGTGCGCGAGCTCGTCGTCGTGCACCAGGTCGGGGACGATCGCGAGCCGGAGCAGGTCCGGGCCGTCGAGCAGCCCGACGGCGACGACCCGCCCGTCGCGGCGCCACGTCCGCAGGGCGGCGGCGGTCGCCGGAGCGCCGAACCGCCAGAACCAGCCCACGTCGCCGGGGTGCAGCTGGAGCGGCGCCGCGTCGTCCTGCCACGCCCGCAACGCGTCCAGAGCCTCGCCCAGCGCTTGGACCTCCGGAGTCTCCAGCCCGATCACCATGTCCCGATCAGACCTCACCGCACCCTGGGGGCGCACGCTCATTGCGTCGCCGGCCGGTCCGTACAGGTGCACGCGCGGCCCCGGTCGCGCCGCGCCGGCGGGCCCCTACGGTGAAGCCATGAGCGACGCACCGCGCAACGGCCAGCACCCCGGCGAGCCCCACCACCCCGAGAGCACGGGGTCACGGCTGAACCGGCTGCGCGCCGGGGTCCTGGGCGCCAACGACGGCATCGTCTCGACGGCGGGCGTCGTCGTGGGCGTCGCGGCGACGAGCACGTCGATCCCCGTCATCGCGACGGCGGGCGGCGCGGCGCTGCTCGCGGGGGCGCTCTCGATGGCCGCGGGCGAGTACGTGTCGGTGAGCACGCAGCGCGACACCGAGAAGGCGCTGCTCGCGACCGAGCGCCGTGAGCTCGCCGAGATGCCGGACGCCGAGCTCGACGAGCTCGCCGGGATCTACGAGGCGAAGGGGCTGACGCCGGACCTCGCCCGACAGGTCGCGGTCCAGCTCACCGAGCGCGACCCGCTCGCCGCGCACGCGGACGCCGAGCTCCACCTCGACCCGGACGAGCTCACGAGCCCGTGGGAGGCCGCCGGCGCGTCGATCGCGTCGTTCACGGTCGGCGGGCTGCTGCCGCTCGCGGCGATCCTCCTGGCCCCCGCGAGCGTGCGCATCCCGCTGACGTTCGTCGCGGTCGTGCTCGCGCTCGTGCTCACGGGGTGGGGCTCGGCCCGGCTCGGGAACGCGCCGACACGGCGCGCGACGGTCCGGACCGTCCTCGGCGGCGCGATCGCGATGGGCGTGACCTACGCGATCGGCTCGCTGCTCGACGTCAACGTGTAGCGGGGCGCTGCGGCAGAATCGGCCCGTGGCCAAGAAGTCGAAGTCGTCCGCGCACGCCGGCACGCCCGCGGTCGCGCTCCTCGAGCGCGAGGGCGTCGCCCACACGCTGCACCCGTACGAGCACGACCCGTCGAGCGACCTGTCGTACGGCCTGGAGGCCGCGGCGGCGATCGGGGCGCCCGCGGAGCAGGTGTTCAAGACCCTGCTCGCCGTGGTCGACGGCGGCGCGCTCGTCGTGGGGATCGTGCCGGTCGACCGCCAGCTCGACCTCAAGGCGCTCGCCAAGGCGGCGGGCGGCAAGAAGGCGACCATGGCCGAGCCCGCCGCGGCCGAGCGCGCGACGGGCTACGTCGTCGGCGGCATCTCTCCCCTGGGCCAGAAGCAGCGCCACCGCACGTTCCTCGACGACACCGCGCTCGCGTTCGACACGGTCTACGTCTCGGGCGGCCGCCGCGGCCTCGACGTCGGCCTCGCGCCGGGAGACCTCCTGCGCCTCACGGGCGGCACTGCCGCCCCCCTCGCGAGGTAGAGGCCTGGTCGGCCGAGGTAGAGGCCTGGTCGGCCGAGGTAGAGGCCTGGCCATGACCAGACCTCTACCTCGCGCTACCGGGCCTCCATCTCGCGGTCCGTCAGCGCTGGTAGGCGGTGTACGGGGCGGCGCTCGGGACGATGTCCTTGCCGAGCGGCAGGAGCGAGACCGGGATCATCTTGAGGTTCGCGATCCCGAGCGGGATGCCGATGATCGACACGAACAGCGGGATCGCGGTGACGACGTGCCCGATCGCGAGCCAGATGCCGGCCACGACGACCCAGATGACGTTCCCGATCGTCGACCACGCGCCCGCGGTCGGCTTGTCGACGACCGTGCGGCCGAACGGCCACAGCGCGTAGCCCGCGATGCGGAACGACGCGATGCCGAACGGGATCGTGACGATGAGGATGCAGCAGATGACGCCCGCCAGGACGTAGCCCAGGGCGAGCCAGAGCCCGGCGAACACGAGCCAGATGATGTTGAGCAGTGTCTTCACGGCACCGTCCTTTCCCCACCATTCTCGCCGATCAGGCCGCCGGTGCGGATCCGGGACCACCCTGAGACGACCCGGGTCTCGGACGGTCCGCCCGACCTAGACTGACCGCATGCCCCTCCCCGAGCCGTCGTCCGTGCTGCCCGCGCAGATCGCGCAGAACCTCGCCCGGGTGCGATCCCGGGTCGACGACGCTGCGCACGCGGCGGGGCGCGCGCCGTCGGACGTGCGTCTGCTCGTCGCGACCAAGACGCAGTCCGCGGACGCCGTGCGCGCGGTCGTCGAGGCCGGCGCGGACCTGATCGGCGAGAACCGCGTGCAGGAGCTCGGTGCGAAGGCGCCCGACCTCGCGGACCTCGTGGCGGCGGGGCGTGTCGAGGTCCACATGATCGGGCACCTGCAGCGCAACAAGGTGAACCAGGTCCTCGCCACCGCGACCGGTGTCGAGAGCGTCGACTCGCGCGCGCTCGCCGAGGCGCTCGCGGCGCGCTGCGCGCGTGACGGCCGCGTCCTCGACGTGCTCGTCCAGGTGAACGTCTCGGGCGAGGAGTCCAAGTCCGGCGCCCGGCCCGACGACGCCGTCGCCCTGGCGGCCGCCGTCGCCGCGCTCGACGGGCTGCGCCTGCGGGGATTCATGACCATCGGCGCGAACTCCCCGGACGAGGCCGTGGTCCGCGCCGGGTTCGCGCGCCTGCGCGGGGTGCGCGACGCCGTCGTGGGCTCGGGCGCGCCGGGCACCGCGGGCGCGCACGAGCTCTCGATGGGCATGAGCGGCGACCTCGAGCTCGCGGTCGCCGAGGGCGCGACGATCGTGCGCGTGGGTACCGCCGTCTTCGGCCCCCGCCCCACCCTGCCGACGGAGAGCTCCGGTCCGCCGAGGTAGAGCTGCGGTTCCGACCGGCGTTCTCCCTCGGCAGTCCGCGGTTCTACCTCGCGGGGAGGGCGCCGAGCCGGGCGAGGGCGTCGCGGACGCCCGCGGTGCCGTCGCCGCCGAGCGCGCCGCGCGCCGCGTCGACGTCCACGCCCGCGAGGAGCATGACGAGCGCGACGTGCACCTCGCCGTCGGCCGCGTGCAGGACCTCCTCGCACGCCTCCGACGCCAGGCCCGTCGCCTGGACGAGCATCCGGACGATGCGCGCGCGCAGCTTCTGGTTGGTCGGGCGCACGTCGATCATGAGGTTCGAGTACGTCTTGCCGAGCCGGATCATCGTCGCGGTGGAGAACGTGTTGAGCACGAGCTTCTGGGCCGTCGCGGCCTTCATGCGCGTCGAGCCCGTGACGACCTCGGGGCCCGTGTCGACGAGGATCGCGACGTCGACGCCGGCCGCGAGCGGTGCGTTCGGGTTGGCCGACACGAGCACGGTGCGGGCGCCGCGCTCGCGCGCGACGTCGAGCGCCCCGCGCACGTACGGCGTGCGGCCGCTCGCCGCGAGCCCGACCACGACGTCGTGCGGCCCGACCGCGTCGACGTCCGCCCTCCCGAGCGACACGTCGTCCTCGGCGCCCTCGACCGCGAGCATCATCGCGCCCACGCCCCCCGCGAGGTGCGCGACGAACCACTCGTCGCCCACGCCGTAGGTCGGCAGGAGCTCGACCGCGTCGAGCACCCCGAGACGGCCCGACGTCCCCGACCCGACGTAGTGGACCCGCCCGCCCGCGCGCAGCGCCTCGACCGCGAGGTCCACGGCCCGGGCGATGCGGTCGCGCTGGGCGCGCACGGCGTCCGCGACGCCCGCGTCCTCGTCGGTGATGAGCCGGACGACGTCGGCGGTCGGCAGCAGGTCGACGTCGGTGGTGCGCGGGTTGCGCTCCTCGGTCGGCGAGGCGAGGCGCACCAGCTCCTGCCACTCTTCAGCGCTCGAGGTGGCGCTCGCGGCGACGGTCGGGTCGGTCATCGGGTGCTTCCCTTCGTCGGGTCCGCCGGCGGGCCCTGGGTGCGCGGGCCCGGCTGGAGCCCGTGCGGAGTGTTGGCGAGCGCCAGACGGCGCACGGGCCCGCTCGCGGCGGGCCACGGCACGGGCGTGGGCGGGGTGAGCGACCCGAGGACCACGGCCCGGCGGGCCCCGGTCGCCCGGCGACGGTGCTCGCCCGCCGCGGTGCCCGGGAGCCCGTGCGCCGACAGGAAGCCGAGGAGCGCGAAGAGGTAGGCCTCCTTGGCGTCCACGGGCAGCCCGAGCGCGTCGGACGTCACGACCTCGCACCCGTGCGGCACCCGCTCGGCGAGCGCCGCGCGGAGCCGGTCGAGGAGCACGGGGTTGCGCGCCCCGCCTCCGGACGCGACGACGCGGCGCACGTCGCGCCCCGCGAGCGCGTCGGCCACGCTCACCGCGGTGAGCTCGGTGAGCGTCGCGACGAGGTCGGGCCCGGTGAGCCCGGGGCGGACGCCCGCGAGCCGCCGCGCGGTGTACGTGGCGTCGAAGAGCTCGCGCCCCGTCGACTTGGGCGCGGGGGCGGCGAAGTACGGGTCGTCGAGCAGCGCCGCGAGCGCGACCGGGTCGACGGTGCCCTGCGCGGCGAGCGCGCCGTCCTGGTCGTAGGCCAGGCGTCCGTCGGTGAGAGCCGCGACCGCGACGTCGAGCAGGCAGTTGCCCGGACCGGTGTCCCAGCCCGTGACCGGGTCGTCGACGCGGCCGACGAGCGACACGTTCGCGATCCCCCCGATGTTCATGGCGGCGGTGAGCCCGCCGTCCGGCGCGCCCTCGCCGCCGGCCGCGGGGTCCTCGCGCCCGAGCCACAGCGCGTCGAGCACGCTCACGAGCGGCGCGCCGTGGCCGCCCGCGGCGACGTCGGCGACCCGGAAGTCGCTGATGACGGGCCGCTTGACGTGCTCCGCGACCCACGCCGCGTTGCCGAGCTGGAGCGTCCCGCGCGCTCGCGCACCGACGACCCAGTGGTAGATCGTCTGACCGTGCGACGCGACGAGGTCGACGTCGCCGCCGGCCACGTCGTCGATCGCGCGGCGCCCGGCACGGCCGAGCTCCTGCCCGATGAGGGTGTCGAGCTGCGCGACCTCCGCGACGTCGACCGCGGCGGGCGGCAAGGCCTTGAGGATGCGCTCGCGCAGGGCGCGCGGCCACGCGTACTCGGTGTGCCCGAGAGGACGCATGCGCAGCACGCCGTCGTCGCCGAGCGTGAGGTCGGCCGCGGCGGCGTCGATCGCGTCGACCGACGTGCCGGAGGACAGTCCGAGGACGATCATCGGTCCCCCTCCCCCGCGCCGGCGCCGACCACGGCGGCCTCCGGCGGGCGGCGCGTCCCGGTCAGCAGCGCGACGGCGGCCCGCGCGTTCGCCCGCCCCGTCCCGCACGCGACGACGACCGGGCCCGCGCCGGGCGCGCCGCCGGAGCGCGCGTCACCGGCGTCCGCCGCAGGAGCGGCGTCAGGTCCCGCGCCGAACCACTGCGCGACGGCGCCCGGGAACCCGGTGTGCACCACGACCGCGCCGGGACGGGTCCTGAACAGCTCCTCGAGCCGCGCGCGCTCGTCCGAGCCGGGGACCGGCTCGCGCGTGAGGACGACGAGCGGGCGGTCGCTCGCCCGCACGGCGTCGAGCGTCCGGACCCACGCGTCGGCGTCGGCCGGGCGCAGGTGCCGCACGGCGGAGCCGAAGGCCTCGTCGAGCGCGCGCTGGACGTGCTGCGCGGTGCGACCCGCCGCATGGTCGAACCGCAGGCGCAGGTCGACGACGTCGGGCGCCGCGGCGACGACGGCCCCCGCGGGAGCGGGCCGGGCGAACCGGACCGCGCGCGCCGCGACGCGGGCACCCACCCGGTCGAGGGCGTCGAGCGCGGCGAGCGCGGACTCCGGCGAGGGGACCACGCCGCTCGCCGCCTGGCGCGCGCGGACCGCCGCGAGGGCGCGCGCCGTGCGCGCGGCGGACGCGTGCAGACGCTCGATGGCGACCCGGCCCGACGCGACGGCGTCGACGAGCGCGCGCTGCGCCTGGCGGAACAGTCCCTCGTCGTCGCGCCCGACGGTCGTGCCCAGGCACAGCAGGTCGGCGCCGGCCTCGACCGCGCGGACCGCGACCTCCCCGATGCCGTGCGGCGCGGCGCCGGCATCGCCCGCCGCGAACGCGGCGACCGCGCCCATGTCGAGCGCGTCGGTGACGATCGGGCCCTCGAACCCCAGCTCGCGCACGAGCGCGCCCACGGCGGGCTCGAGCGTCGCGGGGAGCGGGCCGAGCGCGGGGACGACGACGTGCGCCGTCATCACCGCGTCGAGCACCGCGCCGTCGGACCCGTCACCCGCGGCCACGGTCGCGGCGAACGGGGGCAGGTCGCGCGCACGCAGCTCGTCCAGGCTCGCGTCCACGACGGGCAGCGCGAGGTGCGAGTCGACGTTCGTCGCCCCGTGGCCCGGGAAGTGCTTGCCGCACGCGCCCGCGCCCCCGGCGTGCAGCCCGCGCACGAACGCCGCGCCGTGCCGCGCGACGAGCGCCGGGTCGGCGCCGAACGACCGCACGCCGATGACCGGGTTGTCGGGGTCGGAGTTCACGTCGAGGTCGGGCGCGAGGTCGAGGTCCACCCCGGTCGCCGTGAGCAGGCGGCCGAGCGCCACGCCCACCTCCTGGGTGAGCGCGACGTCGTCGACCAGCCCGAGGGCCGCGTTGCCGGGCAGGCTCGACCCGGTCGTCGCCTCGAGACGGGACACGTCCCCGCCCTCCTCGTCGACGGCGACGAGCACGTCGGGCGAGGCACCGCGCAGGAGCGCCGTGAGGCGGGCCGTCGTCGCGACGTCGGGCGTGTTGTGCCCGAACAGGACGACGCCGGCGAGCCCGTCGCGGGCCGCCTCGGCGAGCCAGCCGGGCAGCGCGTCGGTCCCGGTGAACCCCGGCAGGAGGACGCCGTTGACGGCGCGGACGACGTCGTCGTGCCCGGGGGTACGGGTCGCGTCGCTCATCCCTTCACCGATCCCGCGGTGAGGCCCGACGACAGGTTGCGCTGGACCAGCACGAAGAACACGAGCACGGGCAGCGTGATGATCGTCGACGCGGCCATGACCGCGCCCCAGTCGGTCGTGTTCTCGCCGAAGAACTTCTGCAGGCCGATCGGCACGGTGTACTTGCTCGACTGCTGGAGGAACGTCAGCGCGAAGATGAACTCGTTCCAGGCCGTGATGAAGGAGAACACGCTCGTCGCGACGACGCCGGGCGCGACGAGCGGCACGAGGATCCTCCAGAACATGCGGCCCCACGAGGCCCCGTCGAGGTAGGCGGCCTCCTCGAGCTCGACGGGCACCGCGGCGA
>JAQSXO010000113.1 GCA_029256625.1 Cellulosimicrobium sp.
GTCGAGGGTGAGTCCCGTGGCCGCGACGATCGACGGCGGGATGCGCTCGGCGTCGCGGCGGCGCGCGCGGCCCTCGGCGGTGAGGGTCACGCGGACCTGGCGACCGTCGTCGGGCGAGCGCGACCGGCGCACGTAGCCGAGCGCCTCGAGCCGCTTGAGCAGGGGCGAGAGCGTCCCGGCGTCGAGACGGAGGCGGCTCGCGAGGTCTCCCACGGTCGACGTCGTGCCCGCGGCGTCGTCCTGCCAGAGCGCGAGGAGCACGAGGTACTGCGGATGGGTGATGCCGAGCGGCTCGAGCAGCGGGCGGTACAGCGCGACCATGCCGCGTGCTCCCGCCGAGAGCGCGAAGCACACCTGCGCCTCGAGCGCGAGAGGGTCGGCGAACAGCGTGCCCGCACCCCGCGCGACCGTCCCGTCGACCTCGTCACCCGTCATGGCGCCATGGTACCGAGGATCGCGCTATTCTTGGTCCACCAATGATTGGTGCACCAATCATCTGACGAGACCCTGCAGCGGAGGACACCGTGGCGCGGAAGAACGACAGGCGCACGCTCGGCATGCGCATCACCGAGGGCTTCCTCCCCATCTTCGGCCCCGCGCAGGTGGGCCGGCAGGACGCGGACGGGCGAGGCGTCTCCGACGCCGAGCGCGAGCGCGACCAGGAGCTGAAGACCCGCTTCGAGCGGGTGACCGGCCCCGGCGGCCGCAGCTACGTCGTCGAGCACACCGACTGACGCGAGCCCCCGCCCGCCGCGAGCTCACTCCCCCGGGTACACGACCCCGACCTGGCGACGGACCTCGTCGAGCGTCCGCATGACCTCGAGCGTCGAGTCCCACGACATGCGCGGGCTCTGCGTCTCGCCCGCCGCGACGCGGCGCGCGACCTCGGCGGCCTGGTACTGCTTGCCCTCGCCCGTGAAGCCGTCGTAGTACCAGGACGCGCCGTCGTGCCGGATCACGCGGAACGACGTCGGCGCGTAGAAGGTGCCCTCGACCTCGATGCGCCCCGCCGTCCCCGAGATCACCGCGGTGGTCGCGGTGCGCGACCACAGCGTCGTCGAGAGCGTCGCCTGCGTGTCGCCGTAGCCGAGCACGACGCTCACCTGGCCGTCCACGCCCGTCTCCGTGAGCGAGCCCACCGCGGTCACCGACGACGGCGCGCCCAGCAGGTCGTGCGCGAACGACACGGGGTACACGCCCAGGTCGAGCAGCGCGCCGCCCGCGAGCTCCGGCGCGTAGAGGCGGTGGGCCGGGTCGAACGCGAACCACTGGCCGTGGTCGGCGCTGAGGTTGACGACGTCGCCGATCTCCCCGCGCGCGATCACCCCGCGCAGCGCGGCCACGTGCGGCAGGAACCGCGTCCACATGGCCTCCATGACGAACACGCCGGCCTCGCGCGCGGCGTCGAGCACCTCGACCGCCTCGGCCTCGTTGCGCGTGAACGCCTTCTCGACGAGCACGTGCTTGCCCGCGCGGATCGCGAGCAGCGCGTGCTCGTGGTGGTGCGAGTGCGGCGTCGCGACGTAGACGACGTCGACCTGCGGGTCGTCGACCAGCTCCTCGTAGCCGTGGTGCGTCGTCGGGACGCCGTGCGCGGTCGCGAAGCGCTCGGCGCGGACGCGGTCGCGCGAACCGACCGACGCGACGCGACCCTGCGTGTGCTGGCGCACGGCCTCCGCGAACGACGACGCGATGCCGCCCGCGCCGAGGATCCCCCAGCGGATCGGGGGCGCGCTGCGGGGGTCGGGGACCGCACCGGTGACGTCGGCGGACAGGTCGGGGACGGGGTGGACGGCGAACCGGGCGGACTGCTCGGCGGGCGTCGGGGCGACGGTGCTCATGGCCCCACGCTATCCCGGTGGGATCGCTCCCATGGCGCTGCGTCCACGAGGCGTTGCCCCGAGTCGTCGGGCGGACGCGAGCACGCGTTCACGACGCCTCCCCCGCGCGGGTGGTGCGGCGTGGGGCGCGGCGCGCCACGATGGGGACCATGACGTCCCCCGCGCCCCGGACCGACGCGCCGACCGACACCCCGGACGTGCCCGAGGCGCGCGCGAGCGCCCGGGACCTCGTCAAGGTCTACGGGTCCGGCACGACGGCGGTGCGCGCGCTCGACGGCGTCGACGTCGACTTCGCGCGCGGGCGGCTCACCGCGATCATGGGTCCGTCCGGCTCCGGGAAGTCGACACTCATGCACTGCCTGGCGGGGCTGGACTCGCCGACGTCCGGCAGCGTCGTGATCGACGGCCAGGAGATCAGCCGCCTCTCGCAGCGCCGGCTCACGGCCCTGCGCCGTACCCGCGTCGGGTTCGTCTTCCAGGCCTACAACCTCGTGCCGACGCTCACCGCGGCCGAGAACATCACGCTCCCCCTCGACATCGCGCGCACGCACGTGGACCGGGCGTGGTTCGACGAGGTCGTCGACTCCGTCGGGCTGCGCGACCGCCTGCACCACCGCCCGTCCGAGCTCTCCGGCGGGCAGCAGCAACGCGTCGCGTGCGCGCGGGCGCTCGTCTCGCGGCCGTCGATCGTGTTCGCCGACGAGCCGACCGGGAACCTCGACTCGCGCTCGGCCGGCGAGGTGCTGGCGTTCCTGCGCCGGTCCGTGGACGAGCTCGACCAGACCGTCGTCATGGTCACGCACGACCCGCGCGCGGCGTCGTACGCGCACCGCGTCGTGTTCCTCGCCGACGGCCGCCTCGCGGGCGAGCTGCACGACCCGTCGCAGCAGGACATCCTCGACGCGCTCGCGCTCGCGGCGGACGACGGCAGCCCGCCGGCCGGGCTCGCCGCCCCCGGGCCCGCGGCGCCGGTCGGGCGGCACGCCGCCCCGGTCGACCCGGCATGATCCGCGTCGCGCTGCGGGGCGTGCGCGCGCACGTCGTGCGGTTCGTCCTCTCGGTGCTCGCCGTGACGCTCGGCGTCGCGTTCGTCGTCGGCACGTTCGCGTTCCGCGGCATGCTCTCCTCCACGTTCGACGACATCATCGCGACGACGCTCACCGCCGACGTCTACGTGCGGGGGTCGCAGGAGGTCACCGGGGACGCGGCCGGACCGGGGGGCGGCGGGGGCGGGGGCGGGAACGGGTTCGCGGGCGACCGCACGCTCGTCCCGGCCGACCTCGCGGCGGAGGTCGAGGCGGTCGACGGCGTCGCGCGCGCCGTGCCGGACGTGTCCGGTCCGGTCGTACTCGTCGCGGCCGACGGGACCGCGGTCGTGACGACCGGTCCGCCGAGCACCGCGTTCTCGGTCGACCCCGAGGACCCGAGCCTCACGCTGCTCGACGGCGCCTGGCCGGCCGCGGGCGAGATCGTCCTCGAGCAGAGCGCGGCGGAGACGGCCGGGCTGGCGACCGGCGACGAGACGACGGTCGTGCTGGGCGGCGAGCCGACGCCCGTGACGGTGTCGGGGGTCTTCGGGATCGAGGCCGCCGCGGCGGGCGCGGTGCTCGTCGGGATCGACGGCGAGACCGCGCGCGAGGTGTACGCGCCCGACGGCATGGTGCCGCAGCTCTCGGTCTGGGCGCCGCCGTCGTCGGGGGAGGTCGACGAGGACGCGCTCGCGGAGCGCGTCGGGGCCGTCCTGCCCGAGGGCGCCGAGGCCGTCACGGGAGAGCAGGCGCGCGCCGAGGCGAGCGAGGCCGTCGAGGAGGTGCTCGGGTTCGTCGAGACGTTCCTGCTCGTGTTCGCCGCGATCGCGCTCTTCGTCGGCGCGTTCATCATCGCGAACACGTTCGCCATGTCGGTCCGGGAGCGGCTGCGGGAGCTCGCGCTGCTGCGCGCGCTCGGCGCGTCGCCCGGGCAGGTCTTCGCGTCGGTCCTGGTGCAGGCGCTCGTCGTCGGGCTCGTGGGCGGCGGCCTCGGCGTCCTGGCCGGCGCGGGCCTCGTGCGCGTCATCCGGTGGGGGCTCGGCCTCGCCGGCATGGAGTTCTCCGGGCGCGTGCCGCTCGGCACGCCGCAGGTCGTGGCGGCGGTCGGGCTCGGGGCGGTGGTCAGCGTGCTCGCGGCCGTGCTGCCGGCTCGTCGTGCCGCGGCGATCCCGCCGGTCCAGGCGATGCGCGACGACGTCGCCCCCGACCGCGGGACCGGCGTCCGGGCGGTGGGCGGGATCGTGCTCGTCGCGGGGGGAGCCGGGGTCCTGTGGCTCGCGTCGTTCCTCGGGTCGTCGGTCGCCGACGCCCCGACGGGGTGGGCGTGGGTCGACGACCTGAGCCCGCGCGTGCTGCTCGGCGTCGGCGCGGGCCTCGTGCTCGTCGGGGTGCTCGTCGGCTCCCCGGCCGTCGCGCGCGGCGTGCTCACCGTGCTCGCGTGGCCTCTCGTCGTCGCGCTGCGACCGCTCGGTCGCCTCGCGCGCGGCAACGTGACGCGCAACCCGCGCCGCACGGCGAGCACCGCGGGCGCCCTCCTCATCGGCATGGCGCTCGTGTCCGTCACCGGCGTCATCGCCGCCTCGACCCAGGCGTCCGTGCGCAGCATCGTCGAGAACGAGGTGCTGGCGGACCTCGTCGTCGACTCCGCGACGCTCGTCGTGCCGGAGGGTGCCGTCGAGGCGGTGACGGCGACCCCGGGCGCCGCGGTGGTGGACACCGTGCGGCTGGGCCTCTCGCCGGTCGCGACGGTCGACGACGGCTCCGGGGCCGCGGGCTCGGGCGGCGACGCGGGCGAGGCGCGCGGGACGGACGTCGCCGGCGTGCCGACCGGATTCTTCGACACCGCGCTCGACCCCGTGACGCTCGCCGGGGACCCGACGGCGACGCTCGAGGACGGGGGCGTCGTCGTGCACCGCCGCACCGCGCGCGAACGCGGCTGGGAGGTGGGCGACACGCTGCGCCTCGGCGAGGGCGCCGCCGCGGTCGAGGCGCGCGTGGGAGCCGTCATCGACAGCCAGCTCGTCGGGACCGGGATCCTCGTGCGCGACGACGTGTTCGACGCCGTCGTGCCCGCCGCGCAGGCGAGCGTGCGGATCGTCTACGTGTCGGCGGCGGAGGGGGCGTCGCCTGCCGAGGTCGAGGAGCTCCGCACGGCGCTGACGACCGCCGTCGAGCCGTTCC
The DNA here is from genome assembly GCA_029256625.1 of Cellulosimicrobium sp. Taxonomy (GTDB): domain Bacteria; phylum Actinomycetota; class Actinomycetes; order Actinomycetales; family Cellulomonadaceae; genus Cellulosimicrobium. The sequence continues at coordinate 5,051 of JAQSXO010000113.1, forward strand.
TCGTCGTCACCGTGCTCGACCGCGAGGACACGGCGTCCGCGTTCGCCGACCAGGTGAACCAGGTGCTCGTCATCCTCTACGCGCTGCTCGCGCTGTCGATCGTCATCGCGCTGCTCGGCATCGTCAACACGCTCGCCCTGTCGATCATCGAGCGCACGCGCGAGATCGGGCTGCTGCGCGCGGTCGGGCTCGGGCGGCTCCAGCTCGCGGGCGTCATCGCGATCGAGTCGGTGCTCACCGCGGTGTACGGCACCGTGCTGGGCGTCGCGACGGGCATCGGGATCGGCGCCGCGCTGCCCGGCGTGCTCGCCGACGAGGGCCTGAGCACGCTCGCCGTCCCGTGGGGCCAGGTGCTCGCGATCCTCGGCGTCGCCGTCGTCATCGGCCTCGTCGCGAGCGTGTGGCCCGCGATCCGCGCCGCCCGCCTGCCGGTCCTCGACGCGGTCACGGTCGACTGACCCGGCCCCCGTTGAGTGCATGAAAGAGTCGCGGTCCGGGCACCTGAACGCGACTGTTTCATGCACTCAGCGGGTGGGGGCGGGGTGCGGGGACGGGGTGCGGTAGCGGCGGAGCGGCGCGTTGCGCCAGGCGACGAGCCCGACGACGGCGCTCGCCGCCAGGCCGCCCACCGCCAGCGCGACCGGGGCCGAGGTGAGCGACGCGAGCACTCCCCCACGGAAGTTGCCGACCTCCGGCCCCGCGACACCGACGACGTGCTCGACCGACGACACGCGCCCGCGGAACTCGTCGGGCGTCTCCAGCTGGACGAGCGCGCCGCGGGTCACCACGCTCACCGTGTCGGCGGCACCCGCCACCGCGAGGCACGCGAGCGCGAGCCACAGCGGCCCCGCGAGACCGAACCCGGCGAGCGCGACGCCCCACGTCGCGGCCGCGGCGAGCTGGAGCGCGCCCGCCCGCGGCGCCCGGGTCACCGCACCCGAGAGCAGGCCCGCCCCGATGCCGCCCACCGCGACGGCGGACAGGAACAGGCCGAGCGTGCGCGGGTCGCCGTCGAACCGGAGCTCGTTGACGAGCGGGAAGAGCGAGACCGGCATCGCGAGCACGGTCGCCGCGATGTCGGTCGCGAACGAACCACGCAGCGTCGGCTTGCGCCACACGATCCACCACCCGCCCGCGGCGGCCCGACGGCGCGGCGCGGGCGCGGCGGGCGGCGCGCCCGTCGCCGGGGTCTCGCCCAGCGCCTCCGCCGCCACTGCACGGTCGTCGCCAGGTGCGCCGACGGGGACGACGACGGCCACGGCCTCGGACGGTCCCGCAGGCGTCCCTGACGGGCTGCCCGGAGGGAGCGGGGGAAGGCGCACGAGCCCGAGCAGCGCGACGACCGCCGCCACGGCCTGCAGCCCGTACGCCGCCGGGAGGTCCCAGCGCGCGAGGACCAGACCGGCGAGCGCGGGGCCCACGAGCATCGCGACCTGGAACGCGAGATTCTGGAGCGCGAGACCCGCGGCGACCTGGTCGGGCGGGAGGAGGCGCGGCGGCACCGTCCGCCGGGCCGGGGAGCCCAGCGCGTTGCACGCGGCACCGAGGCTCACGAGGCCGAGGAGCACCCACACCGACCGGTTGCCCACGAGCGCCTGCGCGGCCAGCCCGACGGCGGCCAGCACCTGCCCGGCCGCGGCGAGCCGCATGATCGTGCGTCGGTCGTGCACGTCGGCGAGGTGACCGCCGACGAGCCCGAGCGTCAGGAGCGGGATGGCCGTGGCGAGGCCGATCGTGCCCGTCCACAGCGGGCTGTGCGTGAGCTCCCAGACCTGGAGCAGCACGGCGACGTTGGCGATCTGGAACCCCAGCCCGCCGACGGCGGAGCCGGCCCACAGGTCGCGGTACGCGCGGCTGGAGCGCAGGGGGCGGACGTCGAGGACGTGGTCGCGCACCTCAGCGGTCCTCAGGCGGGGCGGCGTCGAGGTCCGGACCGGCGGGCTCGGCGGGTTCGGCAGGTTGAGCCGGCTCGGTGGGCAGCGGGTATCCCGCCGCGTCGAGCCGCTCCACGAGCCGGTCGCGCAGCGAGCGGCGCGCGAGGACGCGCTCGAGCTCGACCACGACCGCGCTCAACGCGTGCGGCAGCTCGTCGTCGAGCTCTGCGACGGACTCCTCGGTCGCGCGCCACTCTGCCTCCAGGAGGGGGACGAGCGCGCGAGCCTTCTCGGTGAGCGCGACCCGGCGCGTCCGGGCGTCCTCGCCCGCCTCGGTCTCGACCAGGCCCTCGCGCCGCATGGCCGTCACGGTCTGGCTCATCGCCGAGTGCGTCCGCCCGAGCGACAGGGCGAGCTCACGGATCGTCAGCGGGCCGGTGTGCGCGAGCCGGATCATCGGGTACACGAGCCGCGACCGCACACCCTCGATGCCGCGATCGGTGTAGACGGTGCCGATCTCGTCGTCGAGCCGCCGCAGCAGCGCGTGCAGGGCGTCCCAGCGCCCGGGCACCATGGTGGGGTCGGAAGATGTCACAGCACTGTTATAACAGCGCTCATATATCCGCGCCAAGCGCGGAGAGGCCAAGAGACGGAACGGTGGTCAGCGAAGCAGACCCCCGGTCACGCGAAGTAGAGCCCTGGTCTGCCGAGGTAGAGCCCTGGTCGTGCCGGACGGCGCGTGGTCGACCTGGTCGGTCCTCACCCGGCGACCGGAACCCTGCCTCGCATGACCAGGGCGCTACCTCACGCGACCAGGGCGCTACCTCACGCGACCAGGGCTCTACCTCACACGACCAGGGCTCTACCTCACTCGACCAGGGCTCTACCTCACACGACCAGGGCTCTACCTCACACGACCAGGGCGCTACCTCACACGACCAGGGCTCTACCTCGCTGACCACGGTGCTGTCTCGCGCGACCGGTCCACCTCGGCGGAACAGGGCCGGCCGCTGGCCCACCAGGGTCACTCGACGGCAGAGCGGTGGGGGTGGGCTCGGATGCGAAGGGGCGTCAGAGCCGCGCTCCTCAAACCCACGGCCGAAGACCACGGTGACGGCGCGGCAGCCCCGAGCACCGAGACCACCCGCGCCGCGGACCCGGCCACGCGGGCCTGAGACCCGACCACGGTTCTACCTCGCGCGACCAGGGCTGTACCTCGCGCGACCAGGGCTCCACCTCGCGCGACCAGGGCTCTACCTCGCGCTACCAGGGCTCTACCTCGCGCTACCACGGTTCTACCTCGCGCGACCGGGGCTCTACCTCGGCGGGCCAGGGCTCTCGTGCTCAGGCGGCTACTTCTTGGCGGCCGTCTTCTTCGCGGCGGGCTTGCGGGTCGTGGTGCGCTTCTTGGCGGGGCCCTGTGCGCGCTTCTCGGCGAGGAGCTCGATCGCGCGCTCGGGCGTGATCGACTCGGGCGTGACGTCGCGCGGGAGGGTGCGGTTCGTCTCGCCGTCGGTGACGTACGCGCCGAACCGGCCGTCCTTGACGACGATCGGCTTGCCGCTGGTCGGGTCGTCGCCGAGCTCGCGCAGCGGCGGCGTCGCAGCGCGCTGGCCGCGGCCGCGCTTGGGCTGCTTGTAGAGCTCGATCGCCTCGTCGAGGGTGACGGTGAACATCGACTCCTCGTCGGGCAGCGAGCGCGAGTCGGTGCCCTTCTTGAGGTACGGGCCGTA
>JAQSXO010000114.1 GCA_029256625.1 Cellulosimicrobium sp.
TACCCGCCGTTCTTCACGGACCACGGCCTGAACCTGGACCTGGGGGAGCGCGTGTTCGTCAACCAGAACTGCACGTTCCTCGACTACGCGGGCATCCGGTTGGCCGAGCGCGTCATGGTCGCGCCGAAGGTCACGTTCATCACCGTCGGGCACCCCGTCGACACCGACGACCGCAAGGTCTGGCTGACCGGCGGCCCGATCGACGTGCACGAGAACGTGTGGATCGGGGCCGGGGCCACGATCCTGCCCGGCGTGACCATCGGCCACGACGCGGTCGTCGCCGCGGGGGCGGTCGTGACCGACGACGTCCCGCCGCGCAGCCTGGTCACCGGCACCAAGGCGGCGGTGCGCCGCACCTGGTGACCGGCGGCCTCCGGCTCAGCACTCGACCGGTCGGTCGCGCTGAAGCCTTCGCTTGCTTCGCGGCGCTCCGCTCAGCACTCGACGACGTTGACCGCGAGGCCGCCCGTCGAGGTCTCCTTGTACTTGGTCGACATGTCGACGCCGGTCTGACGCATCGTCTCGATGACGGTGTCGAGCGAGACGACGTGCGAGCCGTCGCCCTGGAGCGCGAGGCGCGCCGCGGAGACGGCGGTGCAGGCGGCGATGGCGTTGCGCTCGATGCACGGGACCTGGACGAGCCCGCCGACGGGGTCGCACGTCAGCCCGAGGTTGTGCTCCATCGCGATCTCGGCCGCGTTCTCCACCTGGGCGGGCGTGCCGCCGAGCACGGCGCAGATCGCGCCCGCCGCCATCGAGCACGCGGAGCCGACCTCGCCCTGGCAGCCCGCCTCCGCGCCGGAGATCGACGCGTTGCGCTTGTAGAGCGCGCCGATCGCGGCGGCCGTGAGGAGGTACGTACGCATGGCCCGACGCCGGCGCGCGGGGTCTGCGGCGACGTCCGGGTGGGTGCGCAGGAAGTGCCGACCGACGGCGGGGATGATGCCGGCGGCGCCGTTCGTCGGGGCGGTGACGACGCGACGCCCGTCGGCGTTCTCCTCGTTGACGGCCATGGCGAACGCCTGGAGCCACTCGATGGTCGTGTCGGCGCCGCGCTCGTCGGCGAGCTCGAGGCGTTCGCGCTGGGCCCGTGCCCGACGGCGGACCTTGAGGCGCCCGGGCAGCACGCCGTCGCGCTCGAGCCCCGCGTCGACGCACGCGCTCATGGTGTCCCAGATCCGGTCGACGCCCGCCTCGACCTCGGCGGCGGGGCGCAGTGCGGACTCGTTGGCCCACGCGACCGCGGCGATCGACGTGCGTTCGCGCGCGCACAGGTCGAGCAGCTCGGCGGCGTTGGCGAAGGGGAACGGGACGCCGGTCGGCTCGGTGCGCGGGTCGATCGCCTCGCCCGCGAGCTCTGCGCCGAGCTGCGCGGCCTCGTTCGCTGCGGCGGACTCGAGCTCGGCGGCCGTGAGGACGAACCCGCCGCCGACCGAGTAGTACGCCTCCTCGGCGAGCGTCGCGCCGTCGGCGTCGAGCGCGGTGAAGCGCATGCCGTTGGGGTGGCCGGGCATGCGTGTCAGCGGCGCCAGACGGACGTCGTCGCTCGTCATGGTGATGCGGTGCCGGCCCAGCAGCGCGACGGGCGCGCCGTCGCCCAGCTTCTCCCACGAGCCGGGGACCCGGGCGGGGTCGCACGTCTCGGGGTCGAGGCCGAGCAGCCCTGCGACGACGGCGTCCGGCGTGCCGTGTCCGACGCCCGTCGCCCCGAGCGACCCGCACAGCACGACCCGCAGGCCCGTGACGTCGCCGAGCGCACCCCGGTCGTCCAGCGTCGCGACGAACGCCTTCGCGGCCCGCATCGGCCCGACGGTGTGCGAGCTCGACGGCCCAACGCCGACGGAGAAGAGGTCGAGGACCGACACGTACGCGCTCATGGTCACCATGGTCGCACCTCGTCCCACGATGCGGGCGGTTTTTGCTATAGCGGATGGGTCTCGCGGATGTCAGTCGGCCCGGCGCAGGACGACCGGGCACGTCGCGAGGTGGTCGTCGACGAGCCCGCACGCCTGCATCGCGGCGTAGGCCGTCGTCGGCCCGACGAACCGGAACCCGTGCTTCTTCAGCGCCTTCGAGAGCGCGGTCGACTCGGGCGTGAGCCCGGGCACGTCGCCCCACGTCGCGGGGCGCTCGCCGCGGGCGGGCGGCGCGAACGACCAGATCAGCTCGTCCAGCGTGCGCCCGCTCTCCTGGAGCGCGAGCAGGGCGCGCGCGTTGTCGATCGTGGCGGTGATCTTCTGCCGGTTGCGGATGATGCGGGCGTCGCCGAGCAGGCGCTCGACGTCGTGCTCGTCGAACGCGGCGACGGTCTGCGGGTCGAACCCCGCGAACACCTCGCGGAACGCGGGGCGCTTGCGCAGCACGGTGATCCAGGACAGCCCGGACTGGAAGCCCTCGAGCGCCAGCCGCTCGAACAGCGCCGTGTCGCCGTGCACCGGGACCGCCCACTCCGTGTCGTGGTACTCCTCGTAGAGCGTGTCGCCGTCGCCGAAGCACCGGGCGCCGGGCTGCGGGGCGGCGGGCGCGTCGTCGGGCACCGCCAGGGGCGTCGGCGGGGTCGTCTCGGTCGTCATGCGTCCACTCTGCCCGGTCCCGCCGACACGGAGGCGCCCTCCGGCGTCCGCTGTGGACGGGGACCGCGGTGTCCGAGCCTGTGCACGGTCAGGTTCCCGGGGACGGCGCGGGAGGCAGCCGGAGGTCCGCGATGGCGCGCAGCGCGTCGAGGTGGGCGACGAGCGCGTCGCGCCCGGTGCTCGTCAGCCGGACCCACGTGCGCGCGCGGCGGCCCGAGCGCTCCTTGGAGATCTCCACGTACCCCGCAGCCTCCAGCACCGTGAGCTGCTTGGACAGCGTCGGGTCGGAGAGCTCGATGGTGTCGCGCAGGGTCTTGAAGTCCGCCTTCTCGACGCCCGACAGCGCCGCGACGACCGACAGGCGCACGGGGGAGTGGATCACCTCGTCGAGCGTGTGCCGGGGGTGGTGCTCGACGGCGTCGCCCGCGGCGCCGCCGTGCCCGGCGGTCACGCGGTCGCCGCCGCGTCGCGCGGTGCGGGCAGCCAGGCGGCGAGGAGGAGCGGGACCGCGCTGACGAGGGCGGCGGGGACCCAGAACGTGACGTCGCCCGCGAACCGGTCGAGCCCGACGAAGAGCGTCGCGCCGTAGACGAGGGCCCACGAGCCGGCGCCGAAGACCAGGCGGCGGCGCGTGCCGGCGGCCATGCTGCCCTGGCGCGCGGCCCACGTGACGCCCGCCGTGACGATCGCGGCCCAGGCGCTCATGCCGACGACGAACCCGATCCGGCCGCCGAGGCCCAGGGCGAGCACGAGGCCGACGCTCGCCGCCGCCCAGCCGGAGAGGTAGAGGCGGACCCAGCGCCACCCCCGGGTCCGCGTCGAGGCGGCGAGCCGTGCGGCGTGCTCGAGCGCGGAGGTTGCCTCGGCCGGGCTGGGGGCGGGGCGGGCGGTCGTGTCGTCGGTGCTCATGCATGCCATCCAAGCATTCACTTTCCAACAGGGCAAGTATTTTCCCTGGGGAGTTGTGCCGATGGTCGGCGTCACCGGTCCGGGGCACACTGTTCCCGGCCGGTCGCGCACGCGGGTGCACCGGCGTCGTCGTCCCGCCCGCGCCACCCGAGGAGCACCCATGTCCGACGCCCTGGCCGCGCTCGCCGCCGCCGTCGCGGCGGCGCCGTCGAGCGCCCCGCTGCGCGTCCACTACGCGAGCCTCCTGCTGGCCGCCGGGCGCCCGGTCGAGGCGCTCGAGCAGGCGAGCGCCGCTCTGCGGATCGACCCGGCCGACGGCGAGGCGCTGCGCCTCGTCCAGGACTCGGCCGTCGCCGCGGCGACGGGAGCACGCCCCGCGGCCGACCCGTCCGCGACGGGCTCCGCGGCGCCGCCGGCCCCGGTCGCCGGGCTGCACGCGCCGACGTCCGCCCCCGGCGGTCGCGACGACGGGATCATCACGGGCGTCCCGTCCGACGTGATCGTCCCGCGCGCGCCCGGTGCGACGGCGCCCGGCGCCTCGACCACCGGGGTCCCCGCCGAACCCGCCCCGCCCGCTCCGCCGGCTGTGCCCGCCGCCCCCGCTGCCCCTGGCGCCCCGGGCCCTGCGGCGCCGTCGGGCATCGACTGGGACCGTCTCGAGCACGAGGTGGGCGTGCAGGTCCCGCCACCGTTCGTCGAGGCGCCGCCGGTCGTCCGGCCCGCTGAGCCGCCCGTCGCGCCGGAGCCCGGCCCGGCCGCGCCGGCCGGCCGGGAGGACGTCGGCGCGGCGCCCGGCCCGGGCGGGGAGCCGTTCCTCGTCCCCGCGCGCGACGACGTCCCCGACGACGGGTCCGGCCTGCTCGAGGTCTCGCGCGAGACGGTGACGCTCGCGGATGTCGGCGGCCTGGAGCCGGTGAAGCAGCGCATCCGCGAGGCGTTCCTGGAGCCGATGCGGAACCAGGCGATCGCGAAGGCGTTCGGCAAGTCGCTGCGCGGCGGCCTCCTGCTCTACGGCCCGCCCGGGACCGGCAAGACGTACATGGCCCGTGCCGTGGCGGGCGAGCTCGGCGCGCGGTTCCTCACGGTGACGCTCGCGGACATCCTCGACAAGTACATCGGGGAGAGCGAGCAGAACCTGCACGCGCTGTTCCAGAAGGCGCGCCGGCTCGCGCCCGCCGTGCTGTTCCTCGACGAGGTCGACGCGATCGGCGGCAAGCGCGCGCAGTACTCCGGCTCGTCGGGCATGCGGACCGTCGTCAACCAGCTCCTGCAGGAGATGGACGGCATCGGGTCCGACAACGACGGGCTGTTCGTCCTCGGCGCGACGAACCACCCGTGGGACGTCGACACCGCGCTGCTGCGCCCGGGGCGGTTCGACCGCGTCGTGCTCGTCCTGCCGCCCGACGAGCCCGCGCGCGAGGCGATCCTGCGCCACCACCTCGCCGGCCGCCCGGTCGCGGGGATCGACCTGCGCGCGATCGTGGAGCGCACCGACGGCTTCTCCGGCGCCGACCTCGAGCACCTCGCGGCGACGGCGGCGGAGAAGGCGATGATGGACTCGATCGCCTCGGGCCAGGTGCGCCCGATCACCATGGCGGACCTGCAGGCCGCGCTCGCCGACGTGCGTCCCTCGACGACGGCGTGGCTCCAGTCCGCGCGCAACGTCGTCACGTTCGCGAACAACGACGGCCGCTACGACGACCTCGCCGCGTACCTGCGTTCGCGGCGCATGCTCTGAGCCCGGGGCCCCGACCGTGAGCACCACGACCGACCCGCGCGCCGTCGCCTCGCGCGCGGAGCTGCTCGTCCAGATGGGGCGTCCCGAGCGCGCGCTCGACGAGGTCGACGACGCGCTCGCGAGCCTGCCCGACGACCCGCGCCTGCTCCTCGCCGCCGCCTGGGTGCGGCTGCACCTCCAGCGGTCGGCCGAGGCGCTGCCGCTCCTGGAGCAGGTCGTGGGCGCCCAGCCCGCGGCCGACGGCGCGCTGTACCTCCTCTCGATCGCGCGCCAGAACACCGGCGACGTGGCCGGGGCGCGCGACGCCGCGGCGAGGGCGCTCGAGCTCGACCCCGACGACGCGCGGTACCACCTCCAGCTCGCCGACACGCACCTGTCGGGTCGCGTGCGCGGCACGGACCGGAGGCTCGCGCGCGAGCGCATCGCGTCCGCGCTCGAGCTCGCGCCGGAGAACCCGGACCGGCTCGCGCAGGCCGCGCGGCTCTGGTCGCGCCTCGGCGACGACGACCGGGCGCGCACGCTCGTGCGCCAGGGCCTCGCCGTCGCACCGGAGCACGAGGACCTGCTCTACCTCGACGCCGCGCTCGCGCTCGACGCCGGCCGCAGCGCCCAGGGGTACAGCGGCGTCCTCGCGATGAACCCCGAGCACGCCGAGGCCGGCTACCTGCTGCACCTCAGCGTGTGGCAGCAGATCCTGCGTCTCGTCGAGATGCCGGTCCTGCTCGTCGGGGCGGTCGCGCTGGTCGTCGCCTTCTCGATGAGCGACTCGTACGTCGGCAGCGTCCCGGTCTGGGGGATCGTGGTCCTGCTGTGGACCGGGATCACCGCCCTGCGCGTGCTGCCCGTCCTCCTCCAGGTGCCGCGCGGCCTGCTGCGCCGCACGCTGCGCCGGACGCCGTTCCGGGGCGGGACCGTCGCCGCCGTGGTCGTGGGCTGGGTGGGCGTGCTCGCGGGTCTCGCGCTGCTCTACGTGGTGCGCGACGCCGTCGTCGTGCGCTGGTTCCTCGTCGGCCTGGGCGTGGTGCTCGCGGTCACGGCCGTGACGTCCGCGGTCCTGCACGCGGCCATGCTCACGCAGACGCGCGAGCTCGGGTACCTCCCGCCCGGTCGCACGGGGGCGGCCCGCATCGCCGGGCTGCGCTCAGGGCTGCGCGGGGCCGTCGTGCGCCGCACGGTGGTCATGGGCGTCGTCGCGATCGTGGTCGCCGCGATCGGGCCGGGCGGGTTCGCGCGCGGGGACGCCCGTCCGGTCGCGGCGCTCGCCGCCGTCGCGTTCGTCCTGCCGGTGGCGGTCGGTCTGTGGGTCGCCTGGCGTGTGGCCGCCCAGCAGCGCGCGGCGTCGGACGAGCGCCCGGCGGTCGGTGCCGGAGCTGCCGTCCGTGCCGGGCTGGGCGCGGCGGTCCTCCTCGTCACGACGGCGCTCCTCGCGCTCGGCGGCGTGGCGGCGCTCGCCGCGCTGCCCGTGAGCCCGGGCGAGCACGACGCCGACGGGCGCTACGTCCAGGCGCCGAAGGCCCCGCGCGACCCGGGCTCGGACGTCCAGGAGTGCGCCGGCCGCCCCGTGACCCGTCTCTCCTGCATCCAGGAGAACAACCGCGTCCGGCAGGAGGAGCTGCGCGACCGGATGGAGGACATCGACATCCCGAGCATCGACGTCCCGACGCTCGACCTGCCGGACCTGCCCGAGGTCCAGGTTCCCGACGCCCCGGTCCAGCCGACTCCCTGACCCGGCACCGTGGCGGTCAGCCGTGGCCGGCGACCGCGCGGGCGGAGGCGCGCTTGGCGACGAACGCCTCGATCCCGTCGAGGAGGATGTCGAGCCCGAAGCCGATGTCGCTCTCCCAGGCGTCGGGCTGGGCCTCGGCCGGCGTCCACGCGGCGAGCGCCCCGGTGAGCGCGGGGTAGGTCTCGGGGTCGACGAGCCGGGTGAGCACGAGCTCGTAGTCGGCGTACGGGTTGGCGGCGGCGACCGCGTCCGCGTCGAGGTCGGCCTCCGGCGTGTCGGCCGGGAGGCCCTGCGCGTGGCGCACGGCCTCGGCGGCGGCGCGCCGGGTCTCGACCTGGACGCGCCCCTCGCCGAGCACGTGCTGCGCGAGGAGCCCCACGATCTGGAGCTTCTCGTCCGTCGTCAGGTCGAGCGGGGCGAGGATCGCGAACGCGCGGTCGATCCAGCGCAGACGGTTCGGGCCGACCTGCGCGGTCGTCAGCGGCAGGTCGAGGAACCAGGGTCGCGCGAGGACGCCCTCGATCTGCGCGCGCGTCCAGGCCTCGAGCCCGGCGCGCCAGTCGCCCTCGTCGTACGGCGGCAGCGCGAGCACGTCCGCGGCGGCGTCGGCCATGAGGACGAGGAGCTCGTCCTTGCTCTCGACGTAGCGGTAGAGCGCCATCGACGAGTACCCGAGCGACTCGGCGACGCGCGCCATGGACACCGCGGGCAGGCCCTCGGCGTCGGCGAGGTCGACGGCGGCGCGCACCACCTGCTCGACGGTCAGCGCGGGCTTGGGGCCGCGCCGCGGGGCGGGGCCACGCCCCCACAGCCGCGCGACGACGGGCGGAAGCTCTGTCCCGGCGCCCGGACGGTCGGTGCTGGGTCGGTCGTCGGCGTCGGTCCCGGTCATCTCGTCATCCTCCCGCGGACCTTGACCGCCCGCGAAACCGTGTCTACCGTAAGCATAATAGTGGCGGCCATAAACAGTTTCTTGTAGACACGGTTGACCTGACGATCCGGGAGTTCCAATGCCAGCACCTGACGTGCTCGTTCGCGCCGAGGGCCTGCGCAAGAGCTACGGCTCCGCGCGCCGGTCCGTGCGCGTGCTCGACGGCGTCGACCTCACGCTGCACCGCGGCGAGGTCCTCGCCCTCCTCGGCCCCAACGGCGCGGGGAAGACCACCACCGTCCGCATCCTCGCGACGCTGCTGCGTCCCGACGGCGGGACGGCCACGGTCGCGGGCCACGACGTCGTGCACGACGCCGCGCGCGTGCGCGGGCTCATCAGCCTCACCGGCCAGTACGCGGCGGTCGACGAGAAGCAGTCGGGACGCGAGAACCTCACGATGATGGGTCGCCTCGCGCACCTGCCGCGCCGGGCCGCGCGCGCCCGCGTCGACGCCCTGCTGGACGCGTTCGACCTCGCCGGCGCCGCCGACCGCCGGGTCGGCACCTACTCCGGCGGCATGCGCCGTCGGCTCGACCTCGCGGCCGGGCTCCTCACCCGTCCCCAGGTCATGTTCCTCGACGAGCCCACCACCGGCCTCGACCCGCGCAGCCGCCAGACCATGTGGGAGGTGATCCGCGGCGTCGTCGCCGACGGCACGAGCCTGTTCCTCACGACGCAGTACCTCGAGGAGGCCGACCAGCTCGCCGACCGCGTCGCGCTC
>JAQSXO010000115.1 GCA_029256625.1 Cellulosimicrobium sp.
GACATCACCGGGTCGCGCATGGACCAGCAGGACTGGGACCACGCGTACGCGCGCACCGTCATGGTGTTCCTCAACGGCGACGCGATCCCCGAGCAGGACGCGCGCGGCGAGCCGATCGTGGACGACTCGTTCCTCCTGCTGCTCAACGCCCACTCCGACCCGCTCGAGTTCACCGTGCCGCCCGCGGCGTACGGGGAGGAGTGGGACGTCGTGCTCGACACGGACGGCACGGTGGACGTCGGCGACTCCCTGCGACCGGGCGACACCGTCTCCGTGACGGGCCGCAGCGTCATCGTCCTGACCCGCCCGCCGCTGCGATGACGGCCACCAGCCCCACCGTCGGCGCAGCCGGCGCGACCGGCGCTCATGGCGCGCCGCCCCGTGTCCCGGTCTCGACCTACCGGCTCCAGCTCGGCCCCGACCTGACGTTCGACGACGCCGCGCGCCAGGTGCCCTACCTCGCGTCGCTCGGCGTCACGCACCTCTACCTCTCCCCCGTGCTCCAGGCCGCGCCGGGCTCGACGCACGGGTACGACGTCGTCGACCACTCGCGCGTCAGCGACGAGCTCGGCGGACGCGAAGGGCTGGAGCGCCTCGCCGCGAGCGCCCGGGAGGCCGGCCTGGGCATGGTGCTCGACGTCGTGCCGAACCACATGGCGGTCCCGACGCCCGCGTGGCACAACCGCGCGCTGTGGTCCGTGCTCGAGGAGGGCCCCGACTCGCCCTACGCCCGGTGGTTCGACGTCGACTGGTCCGCGGGCGAGAGCGCGGTGCTCATGCCCGTGCTCGGCGCGCGCCTGGGCGACGTGCTCGCGGCAGGCGAGCTCGTGCTCGACGACGCGACGGTGCCGGGCGAGCCCGGTCCCCGCCGCATCCTGCGCTACTACGACCACGTCTTCCCGGTGCGCGCCGGGACGGAGGACCTGCCGCTCGCCGAGCTGGTCGAGCGCCAGCACTACCGCCTCGCCTTCTGGCGCGTGGGCGACGAGGAGCTCAACTACCGGCGGTTCTTCGACGTCGGGTCGCTCGTCGCCGTGCGGGTCGAGGACGAGGAGGTGTTCGACGCGACGCACGCGCTCGTGCTCGACCTCGTCACGTCCGGGACCGTCGACGGCCTGCGCATCGACCACCCGGACGGCCTCGCGGACCCGGCGCAGTACCTGCAGCGGCTCGCCGACCGCACGGACGGTGCGTGGGTCGTCGTGGAGAAGATCCTCGCGGGCGAGGAGCAGGTGCCCCCGGACTGGGCGACGGTCGGGACCACGGGGTACGACGTCGCGTGGCGGCTGCAGCAGCTCTTCGTCGACCCGGGCGGTCGGTCGGGCCTGGACGCGGTGATGACGCGCCTCACGGGCGCGGCGCCGGGCGGTCTCGGCGCGCTCGTCGAGGAGGCGAAGCGCGAGGTCGTCGCCGGGCCGCTGTACGCGGAGGTGCACCGGCTCACGGACCTCGCGGCCGCCGTCTGCCACGACGACCCCCGCCTGCGCGACCACACGTGGCGCGGCCTGCACCAGTGCCTGCGCGAGCTGCTCGTCGCGTTCGACCGCTACCGGGCGTACGTGGTGCCGGGCACCCCGCCGCGGCACGAGGCGGTCCGGGCGGTCGAGGAGGCGGCCGAGCGTGCGCGGGCGCGCCTCGACCCGCAGCGCGCGGAGACGCTCGCGGTCGTCGTGGACCTCGTGCTCGGCCGCGAGGTGGGGAGCGCGGGACGGCGCCGGGAGGCGCGGCGCGACGAGCTCGTGGTGCGCTTCCAGCAGGTGTGCGGGGCCGTGACGGCGAAGGGCGTGGAGGACACCGCGTTCTACCGGTGGACCGAGCTCGTGAGCCTGTGCGAGGTCGGGGGCGAGCCGGACCGGTTCAGCCTCGGCGTGCACGACTGGCACGCGTTCGCGCAGCGGTTCGCCGCGCTCACCCCGCACGCCCTCACGGCGGGGTCGACGCACGACACCAAGCGCGGCGAGGACACGCGCGCGGCCCTCGGCGTGCTGTCCGAGGACGCGGGCGGGTGGTCGCGCCTCGTCGCGGAGGTCCGCGCCGCGACGGCCCCGTACCGCGGCGTGCTCGTGGACGGCCTCGCAGAGAACCTCCTGTGGCAGACCGTGGCGGGCACGTGGACGCCCGGCGCCGGCTCCGGGACCGACCCGGCCGACGGTGCAGCGGACGCGGCGATCGCGCCCGACCGCCTCGTCGACTACCTGCGCAAGGCGCTGCGCGAGGCCAAGGTCGCGACGTCCTGGACGAGCCCGGACGACGCCTACGAGGAGGCCGTCGCGGACCTTGCGCGGCGCGCGCTCGCCGACCCCGCCGTGACCGGCGCGTTCGCCCGGTGGTCGCGCGAGCACCGCCAGGAGCTGCGTGCCGCGAGCCTCGGGATCACGCTCGTGCGGCTGACCGCGCCCGGCGTCGCCGACGTCTACCAGGGCGCCGAGTCCTATACGCCCACCCTCGTGGACCCGGACAACCGCCGCCCGGTCGACGTCGAGGCGCTGACGGAGCGGCTCGCGCGGCTCGACGGCGGGGCACCCGCACGCACGCTCGCGGACGAGAAGCTGCTCGTCACGACACGGGCGCTGCGGCTGCGTCGCGCCCTCGCCGACGCGTTCGTCGGCGACGGCGCGGGGTACGCCCCCGTCGCGTCGTCGACCCCGTGCGCGCTCGCGTTCGCGCGCACGACCCCGCGCGGACCGAGCACGGGCGCCGGCACGGACACCACGCCCGTCGCGCGCGTCGTGACCGTCGCGACGCGGCTCGCGGGCACGGTCGACCGGCTCGGCGGGTGGCGCGACCACGTCGTCGCGCTCCCCGAGGGCACGGGGGCGTGGGTCGACGTGCTCACCGGGCGCGAGCACCCGTCCGGCACGGTGCGCGTCGCCGACCTGCTCGCCGACCTCCCGGTCGCGCTCCTCGTCGACCGGGGCGACGCGGCGAGCGCCGGCGACCCGAGCCCGGGCGAGACGCGCGAGCCGGCCGAGGATGCACCGTGACGACCGACCCGACCACCCGGACGCCCGGCGCCCCCTCGCCCCGCGTCCCCGCGCCCCGGTCGACCCCCATGCTCTCCGTGCCCGGGCCGCGACCTCTCGTCTGGGCGCCGACGGCGCGCGGCGTCGAGCTGCTCCTGCCCGAGCCCGGCTCCGGGACGTTCGAGGGCGCGGAGCGCCTCCCCCTGCGCCTCGTGGGCGCGCACGTGCCCGGCTGGTGGGGCTACGACCACGAGCTGCCGTGGGGCACGGACTACGGGTACGCCGTCGACGGCGGCCCGGGGCGGCCCGACCCCCGCAGCCCGTGGCAGCCCTACGGCGTGCACGGTCCGAGCCGCACGTTCGACGCGGCGTTCGCGTGGACCGACGACGCGTGGGCGGGCCGCGACGTGCGGGGCGAGGTCCTCTACGAGCTGCACGTCGGCACGTTCACGCCGCAGGGCACGCTCGACGCCGCGATCGACCGGCTCGACCACCTCGTCGAGCTGGGCGTCGGCGCGGTCGAGCTGCTCCCCGTCGCGGCGTTCGGGGGCGAGCGCGGCTGGGGCTACGACGGCGTGCACCTGTACGCGGTGCACGAGCCGTACGGCGGCCCGCGCGCGCTCCAGCGGTTCGTGGACGCCGCGCACGCGCGCGGGCTCGCGGTCGTGCTCGACGTCGTCTACAACCACCTCGGTCCCTCCGGGAACTACCTGCCGGAGTTCGGCCCGTACTTCACCGACGCGCACCAGACCCCCTGGGGCTCGGCGGTGAACCTCGACCGCCCGGGCAGCCGCGAGGTGCGCGAGTGGGTCATCGACAACGCCGAGCGGTGGTTCGTCGAGTTCCACGTCGACGCGCTGCGCCTCGACGCCGTGCACGCGCTCGTCGACGACTCCCCCACGCACCTGCTGGCCGAGCTCGCGCGACGCGTCGACCGGGTCGAGCAGGAGCTCGGGCGGCCGCTCACCCTCGTGGCGGAGTCGGACGAGAACGACCCGGCCACGGTCACGGGCGTCGAGCAGGGCGGGCGCGGCATGCGCGCCCAGTGGGCCGACGACGTCCACCACGCCGTGCACGCGCTCCTCACGGGCGAGCGGCAGGGCTACTACGTCGACTTCGGATCGGTCGCCGTGCTCCGCAAGGCGCTCACGGGCGTGTTCGTGCACGACGGCACGTTCTCCACCTTCCGCGGCCAGACGTGGGGCCACCCCATCCCGGCGGGGACCGACGGGCACGCGTTCGTCGTGAGCGCGCAGAACCACGACCAGGTCGGCAACCGCGCGTTCGGGGACCGGACGTCGGCCACGCTCGACGGCGGAGGGCTCGCCGCGGCCGCCGCGCTCGTGCTGGTCTCCCCGTTCACGCCGCTGCTCTTCATGGGCGAGGAGTGGGGCGCGTCCACGCCGTGGCAGTTCTTCACCGACCACGCCGAGCCGGAGCTCGCCGAGGCGGTCCGGCGCGGCCGGGCCGCCGAGTTCGCCGACCACGGGTGGACCGACGGCGCGCCCGTCCCCGACCCGCAGGCCCCGGAGACCCGCGACGCGAGCGTGCTCGACTGGGACGAGCGCGGCCGGGGCGAGCACGCGCGGCTGCTCGCCTGGTACCGCGCGCTGGTCGCGCTGCGGTCGCGGCCCGACGTCCGCTCGGGCGACCTGTCACGCGTGCGCGTCCACGGACCCGGGGGCGTGGACGACGACGGCTCGGGCGAGGAACTGGCGACGGCGACGGCGCCGCACGGCGGGCCGACGTTCGTCGTGGACCGCGGGACGGTCGCGGTCGCGGTGAACCTCGGCGACGCCCCCCGGCGGCTCCGGCTCGCGCTCGGCGGGACGCCGCGCGTGCTCGCGGCGTGGGACCCGGCGACGAGCGTGCACCGCCACGGCGTCGACCTCCCCGCGCGTTCGGTCGCCGTCCTGGCCTGGGTGTGACTACGCTCACGCCCATGTCGACGACGAAGAAGAAGTCGAAGAAGAAGCACGGCAAGGGCTCGCGGGCCGGCTCGGGTTCCGGCTCGGCGTCGGCGGCGCTCGACGCCGACTGGGAGGTCGCCCCGACCGAGTCGCTGCGGGTGCGCGCCGGGTTCGACCTCGCGGCGTTCGACCGTGGCTCGACCCCGGGGTTCGCGGGCGACAAGGCCGCCGGCCAGGCCCTCGTCGCGCGGCACGCGGACGAGCTCTCCGAGCTCCAGGAGCGCCTGTTCGCCGAGGGACGGTCCGGCGGCTCGCGCTCGGTGCTGCTCGTGCTCCAGGGCATGGACACCGCGGGCAAGGGCGGGATCGTGCGGCACGTCGTCGGCCTCGTCGACCCGCAGGGCGTCGCGCACCGCTCGTTCGGCGTCCCGACGCCCGAGGAGCGCAAGCACCACTACCTCTGGCGCATCCGCCGCGCCCTGCCCGACCCCGGGTACATCGGCGTCTTCGACCGCTCCCACTACGAGGACGTCCTGGTCGCGCGCGTCGACGGTCTCGTGGCGCCCGACGTCTGGGAGGCCCGGTACGACGAGATCAACCGCTTCGAGGAGAAGGTCGTCGCGTCCGGGACGACGATCGTCAAGGTCGCGCTGCTCGTCTCCTACGAGGAGCAGCGCGCGCGGCTCATGGAGCGCCTCGAGCGCCCGGACAAGTTCTGGAAGTACAACCCGAACGACGTCGACTCGCGCCAGAAGTGGCCCGCGTACCAGGAGGCGTACCAGGCCGTCCTCGACCGCACGAGCACCGAGGTCGCGCCGTGGCACGTGGTCCCGGCCGACCGCAAGTGGTTCGCGCGCCTCGCGGTGAGCGAGCTGCTGCTCGACGCGCTGCGCCGCCTCGACCTCGGCTGGCCCCCGGCCGACTTCGACATCGAGGTCGAGAAGAAGCGCCTCGCCGCGACGTGAGCCGCGGCACCGTGCCCGCTCCGCCCCGTCGTCAGGCCGACGCGCGCGCGACCGCGCGACCGTCCTCGGCGAGCGCGCCGAGGCGCGAGAGCGCGCGGAAGTACTTCTTGCGGTACCCGCCCCGCAGCATCTCCTCGGTGAAGAGGCTCCGCTCGCCCGCGTAGTCGCCGGACCCGGCGAGCAGCACGGGGACGTCGCGGTCGTAGAGGCGGTCGACGAGGACGACGAGGCGCAGGGCGGCGGACTGCTCGGTGACGGTGTGCACGCCGGTGAGCGCGACGACCTCGACGCCGTCGAGCAGCGCGCGGTAGCGGCTCGGGTGCACCTGGGACAGGTGCGCGAGCAGGTCGTCGAACGCGTCCAGCGTGGCCCCAGGACGGCCGACGACGGCGGCACGCACGTCGGCCTCGGGCAGCGGGGCGGAGTCGGTGACGACCGCGCGGTGGCGGTAGTCCTCGCCGTCGACGCGCAGCACCTCGAACCGGGCCGCGAGCGCCTGGATCTCGCGCAGGAAGTCCTCGGCGGCGAAGCGGCCCTCGCCGAGCGCCTCGGGCAGCGTGTTCGACGTCGCCGCGAGCGCGACGCCACGGTCGGCGAGCTCGCGCAGGAGGCGCGACATGAGGACGGTGTCACCCGGGTCGTCGAGCTCGAACTCGTCGATGCACACGAGCTTCTTCGTGGCGAGCGCGTCCACGGTCGCCTGGAAACCGAGCGCGCCCACGAGGTTCGTGTACTCGACGAACGTGCCGTAGGCGCTCACGCCGAGGCCCACGGCGTGCGCGAGCGACGTGAGGAGGTGGGTCTTGCCGACGCCGAACCCGCCGTCCATGTACACCGCGGGCGCGGTCTGCTTGCGGGCGCCGAACAGGCCCTTGCGCGCGGGCTTCACGACGGCGGCCGCGACCTCCTCGAGCCGCGCGACGGTCCGCGCCTGGCTCGGGTAGGCGGGGTTGGCGCGGTACGTCGAGAAGCGCGCGTCGGCGAAGTGGCGCGGGGGCACGAGGTCGGCCAGCAGACGCCCGGGCGGGACGGCCGGGCGGACGTCGACGAGGGTGCGCGGGCGTCCGGTCGCGCCGGGGGCCGCGTCGGAGGCCGACGCGCGGGAGGTGCCGGGGAGGGCGGCCTGGGCCGAGGCGCCACCGGCGACGGGCGAAGTCACGAGGATCCAGCCTACGCCTGCGGCTAGCCTGACCGCTGTGACCTCCACCACCTCGTCTCCCGACGAGCCCACCGCGGCGCAGCCCGTCGGCCGCACCGACCTTCCCGCGCTCGACGTCCTCCTGCCGGCCGCCGAGCACCTGCCTCCGGACGCCCGGGAGGAGCGGCTCGCGGCCCTGTACGCGTACGGGCCGCCGACGCGCGGGGCCCACGTCGTGCGCGCCAACATGGTCGCGAGCGTCGACGGCGCGGCCTGGGGCCCGGACCACCGGTCCGGGTCCATCAACGACGACGCGGACTGGCGCGTGTTCCGGGTGCTGCGCGCGCTCGCCGACGTCGTGCTCGTCGGCGCCGGCACGGCACGCGCCGAGGGGTACACCGCGCTCGACCGGCCGCGCGGTCTGCGGCACCTCCACGACGCCCCGCTCGAGCTCGCGATCGTGACGCGCACCGGTCGCGTGCCGGAGGCGCTCACGCAGGGCGAGCGCCCGCCCTACGTGCTCACCGCACCCGCCGGCGCCGCCTCGGCGCGCGCGGACGTGCCCCCGGACCGGGTGCTCGTCGTCGGGCACGACACCGCGGGGACGACGGACGGCGAGGACTCGGGCGTCGTGGACCTCGCAGCCGGGCTCGCCGCGCTCGCCGACCGCGGGCTGGTCCGCGTGCTCACGGAGGGCGGCCCGACGCTCCTGGGCGACCTGCTCGCGGCGGACCTCGTCGACGAGCTGTGCGTCACCACGACGCCGACCGTCGTGGGGCGCGGGCCCGGCCGGATCGTGGCCGGGACGGCACCGTCCGGCACGACGGCGCTCCCGCCCCGGGGAGCACGTCTCGCCCACCTGCTGCACAGCCCCGACGACCGGCCGGGGTCGCCCTCCGGTACGACCGCCGCGCGCTGGCTCCTCCCGCTAGGCTGACGCGCGTGACCGACACGATCCTCGTCCTGACCGAAGACACGCTGAACCCGGCCGACGTGCAGCACATCCTGTCGCTGCACCAGGACGAGCAGCTCGCCTACCGCGTCCTCGTGCCCGCAGACACCGAGCGCAACGTGATCTCCGGGATCATCGACCACCTGAGCGTGGGCGAGCTCAAGGAGGCGTGGGACGAGGTCCTCGGTCGCGAGCCCTCGCCCGCGACGGCCAAGGCGGAGGCGAGCGAGCAGCTCGAGCGCAGCGTGGCCGAGCTGCGCGCGGCGGGCCGCGAGGCGGACGGGGTCGTCGTCGACGACGACCCGCTGCCGGCGCTGCGCACGGCCGTGGCGGCCGGGGGCGCGCGCGAGATCGTCGTCGTGACGTACCCGCACGCGGTCGAGGACACGTTCCACACCGACTGGGCGTCGCGCGCGCGCGAGGAGCTCCACGTCCCCGTGCTCCACCTCTACTCGGGCACGAGCGAGCTCGGCTGACGCGTCGCCGCGGGCCTGCTGCCGGGGCAGCGGGCCGATCACTCCCCGCGGACGCGGTGCCCCGCGCGGCGGATGGTCGCGCGGGCGAGCTGGTCGGTCGAGTCGAGGTAGAGCGGGTCGGCGAGCAGGTCGTGGTCGACGGCGACGACCGACAGCTCCGTGCAGCCCAGCACGATCACCTGGGC
>JAQSXO010000116.1 GCA_029256625.1 Cellulosimicrobium sp.
GATCTGGGCCGAGCACGCGTGGGGCCGCTACTGGGGCTGGGACCCCAAGGAGGTCTGGAGCTTCGTCGTCTGGATCGTGTACGCGGCGTACCTGCACGCGCGCACGACCCGCGGCTGGTCCGGGCGCCGGGCGGCCTACTTCGTGATCGTCGGCTACGCGTGCGTGCTGTTCAACTTCACCGGCGTGAACCTGCTGTTCAACGGCAAGCACTCGTACTCGGGCCTCAACCCGGGCGACTGACCCGGTCCGACTCCGAGCCTCATCGAGCGCTGCGTCCTCGCGCGAGCGCTGCGTCCAGAACCGCAGCGCTCGGCCACGGACGCAGCGCTCGACCGGTTGGCGGCGGGGTGGTCAGCGGGCGGTGTCGTCGCCGTCGTCGGAACCGTTGCTCGCCCCGGGGCGACGGGCGTCGCCGTCGTCCTCCGTCCGGCCGTCCTCCGTCGTGTCCCCGGCCGCCGGGGGAGCGTCGTCCGTCGCGGGCGCGGGTGCCTCGTCCCGCGCCTGGCGGCGCTGCTGCTGCTCGAGCCGCCACAGGAACTCGGGGTCGTCGTCGGGGGCGACGGGCGCGTTGCGACGGCGGCGCGCGGCGCCGTTCGACGAGCCGCCCGACGGGCGGCCGCCCGCGTACCGCGAACCCGAGCGCGACGCGGACCGCTTGACGAGGATCCACGCGATCGGGCCGAGGAACGGCAGCAGGATGATGAGGACGATCCACAGCCCCTTCGGGATGCCGCCGCGCTCCTCCTCGTCGCTCGAGGCGAGGTCGACGAGAGCGTAGACCGCGAGGCCGACGGCGATGAGGGGGAGCAGCACGCGAAGCATGGCTCCAGCCTACGGGCCGTACCCTGGAGTCGTGCCTGTCGTCGTCTACTCCGTCCTGCGTCTGCTGCTCTTCGCGGTCGCGCTCGCCGCGCTCTGGTTCGCCGGCCTGCGCGGCTGGCTGCTCGTGCTCGTCGCCGCGGCCGTCGCGCTCATGCTGTCGTACCTGACCCTGCGCAAGCCCCGCGAGGCGGCGTCGCGCTACCTCGCCGAGCGGGCGGAGCACCGCGCCCGCACGGGCGAGCGGTTCTCGCGCGAGATCGAGGACGACGCGGCGGCCGAGGACGCCGCGGTCGACGCGGACGTCACGACCGAGCAGCCCGGGACGTCGCCGACCCGCTGAGCCGGCGGACGCACGACCGCCGGCCGAGCGTCAGAGCGCGAGCCCGACCCCCAGCATCACGCCGTACGCGAGCTCGAACAGGCCGGTGCCCGCGAGCACGGGGACGAGCAACGGACCACGCGCACCGGCGATCACCGGGAGCGTGAGGAGCACCGCCGGCAGCAGGAGGACCAGGGTGCCGAGCGCCCAGGGCGACGCGAACGCGCACACGACCGCCAGCAGCAGCGGGACCCAGATCATCGCGACGTACGCGCGGCGCGCGCGGAAGTCCCCGAGCCGCACGGCCAGGGTGCGCTTGCCCGCGACGACGTCCGTGGGGATGTCGCGGATGTTGTTCACCATGAGGATCGCGCACGCGAGCAGCCCCACGGCGACCGCCCCGACGGCCGACGGCCACGTGACGACACCCGCCTGCGTGTACGTGGTGCCGAGCGTGGCCACGAGGCCGAAGAACACGAACACCCCGACCTCGCCGAGGCCCCGGTACCCGTAGGGGTTGCGTCCACCCGTGTAGTACCAGCCCGCGAGGATCGCGAGCGCGCCCACCGCGACGAGCCACCAGTGGCCCGTCACCGCGCACAGCACGAGCCCGAGCACCGCTGCGACGCCGAACGCGCCGAACGCCGCGGCGCGCACCTGCCCGGGCCGCGCGGCGCCGGTCGCGGTGAGCCGCATGGGGCCCACGCGGTCGAGGTCGGTGCCGCGGACGCCGTCGGAGTAGTCGTTCGCGTAGTTCACGCCCACCTGGAGCGCGAGCGCGACGCCGAGCGCGAGCAGCGCCGGCCAGAACGCGAAGCCGTCCACCTGGGCCGCGGCGCCGGACCCGACGATGACGGGGGTCGCGGCGGCGGGGAGGGTGCGCAGGCGCGCGCCCGCGACCCACTCGGTGGTGCTGGCCATGGTGCTCCGTCTCGGTCGTGCGGGTCGTGCCGGTGGTCGGGCGGTCGGGCTCAGCCGGGCGGGCCAGAGGGCTGCCCGACGGCGAGCCGCGCCACCGCGGCGCGGTCGACCTTGCCGGGCCCCCGCCGCGGGAGTTCCGCGACGACGAGCACGCGACGCGGTGCGGCCGCGCGCTCCAGCCTATCCGCGACGCGGTCGCGCACGGCGGTCATGAGCGCCGCCGGGGCCTCCGTGACCACCGCCGCCGTGGCCCTCGTGCCCGACGCGGACGCGGACAGCGTGACGACCGCCACGACCTCCTGTCCCCACTCGGGGTGCGGCACGCCGACGACGCACGCCTCGCCCACGCCGTCGACCTCGGCCACCAGGGCCTCCACCGCGGCCGGCGCGACGTTGACGCCGCCCGTGACGACGACGTCGTCCGCCCGTCCGAGCAGCGTGAGGGTCCGCCGGTCCGCCGGCCCGTCGAGGCGGCCGAGGTCGCTCGTGCGGAACCATCGCGTGCCGTCGCCGTCGGTGCGGAACGCGCGTGTGGTCGCGTCGGGGTCACCGAGGTAGCCGTCCGCGAGGAACGGCCCGGCGAGCTCGACGACCCCCTCGGCCGCTCCCGCGTCGGCCTCCCCCTCCTGCCGCGTGGCGAACCGCACGCGCGCTCCCGCGAGCGGGACGCCGTCGTAGACGCAGCCACCGCTGGTCTCCGTCATGCCGTACGTCGTCACGACGCGTGCCCCGGCCTCGCGCGCACGGCGCAGCAGCGCGGGCGGCGCCGCCGCGCCGCCGAGCAGGACGGCGTCGAGCGCGCAGAGCGCGTCGAGCCCCGCCGCGCCACCCTCGGCCCCCGCGTCCGCCGCGGTGACGAGGCGGTGGAGCTGCGTGGGGACGAGCGAGACGTACCGGCGCTCGGCCCGCGGTGCGCGGGCGACGAGCGCGGCGAAGCCGGCCGGGGTGAACGGCTCGTCCTCGGGCGCGACCGTGAGGCCGCGCCCGGCAGCGTGCGCGCGGGCGACCACCTGCACGCCCGCCACGTGCGTCGCGGGCAGGGTGAGGAGCCAGTGCGCGGGGCCGCCCAGCCGGTCGTGCGTCGCGGCGCCCGAGGCACGCAGCGCGGCCGCGGACAGCACGACCTCGCGCGGCTCGCCCGTCGAGCCCGACGTGCGCAGGACGAGCGCGGCGCCCGGCGGGACGTCGGCGCGCCCGGGCCGGGCGAGCAGCGGGACGGGCGCCACCGGGGGGCCGTCGCCGTCGAGCGCGGCACCGACCGCCGAGACCAGGTCGTCGAGATCGGCGGGGACGACGGCGCGGTTCACCGGATCAGCGTAGGCCGGGCCGTAGGGTGACCGGGAAACGCACGTCCGTCGCAGGGGCATCTCCAGGACCGGGTCCTGGACGACGGGAAGGTCGAGGATGACGAGGACGGGACGAGGGTCCGGCGCGGTCCGGGCGGGGCTGGTGGTCGCGCTCGCCGCGGCGTCGGTGCTGCTCGCGGGGTGCGGCGGCGAGCCGGCCGCGCCCGTGACGGAGACGGTCGGTCCCGACGTGTCCGCCGACAAGGGAGCTCCGCCGGAGCCGGACGTGCCGGTGGTCTGGCCGCTCACCGGGGTCGAGACCGAGGAGGTCGCCGACCGGCCGGCGCTCGCGGTGAAGATCGAGAACGCCCCCCAGGCGCGCCCCCAGACCGGCCTCGAGCAGGCCGACGTCGTGTGGGAGGAGGTCGTCGAGGGCGGCATCACGCGCTTCGTCGCGGTGTACCACTCGCAGGTCCCCGAGAGCGTGGGGCCGGTGCGTTCGGTCCGGCCGATGGACCCGGCGATCGTCGGCCCGCTGCACGGGATCCTCGCGTACACGGGCGGGCAGCAGCCGTTCATCGACGCCGTGGGTGCGGCGGGGGTCCAGTCGGTCGTCATGGACGAGGGCGACGACGGGTTCGCCACGACGCGCGCGCGCCGCGCCCCGCACAACGTCTACGGCAGCCCGGAGGAGTTCTGGGCCCAGGCCGACGACGACCGCACCGCGCCCCCGCCGGCCCAGCTCGTCTTCGCGCGGGGGCCCGGCACGGGCTCGGCGACGGTGTCGGGGGCCGTGGCGACGCGCCTCGACGTACGGCTCACGTTCGCGAGCCGCGCGGTGTGGGAGTGGAACGCCGACGAGGGGCGCTACGTGCGCAGCGAGGGCGACACGCCCGCCGTGTCCTCGGACGAGGTGCGGCTCTCGGCGACGAACGTCGTGCTGCTGGCCGCGCCGATGGAGGACACGGCGTTCAAGGACCCGGCCGGGGTGCCCGTCCCGGAGACGAAGCTCGTGGGGACCGGCGAGGGCGTCGTCGCGAGCGGCGGCAAGCAGGTGCCGGTGACGTGGTCCAAGGAGGCGGTCGAGTCCCCGCTGGTGCTCACCGGGGCGGACGGGAAGCCCGTCGAGCTCGAGCCCGGCGTCTCGTGGGTCGAGCTCGTCCCGATCGGGTCGGGGAGCTGGGAGATCGGCTGACCGCCCGGCGCCCGCGGGTCCTCCCCACGGCGTACGCGCGCTCCGTCCCGGGGTGGAGCGGTGGCCGGGGAGGTCGAGCCGCGGGGCCGACGCGGTGACCGCGGCCGCCGCGGCACCGTGGAGTCATGGCAACCGTCGTCCCGCACCCCGTCCACCCGTCCCAGCCCGGCACCCCCGCCGAGGGCGCCCAGCACGAGCAGCTCCCGCCGTCCTACGCGCCGCGCACGCCGCGCGACGACGAGCCGGGCGTCGCCCGCTCGGCGGCACCCGTCGCGATCTCGGTGGGGCTCCTGTTCGGCCTCGCCGTCGCCGCGGCGTTCGTCGGCCGCGGCCTCATCGAGATGCTCACGAGCATGGTCGGCGGCTCCTGACCCGCCGGGTCAGAACGCGTAGCCGAACCGGCCCCAGTCCGGGTCGCGCCGCTCGAGGAACGCGTCGCGACCCTCGACCGCCTCGTCGGTCATGTACGCGAGCCGCGTGGCCTCGCCCGCGAACACCTGCTGCCCCATGAGCCCGTCGTCCGCGAGGTTGAACGCGAACTTGAGCATCCGGATCGCCTGCGGCGACTTCGTCGCGATCGTGCGCGCGTAGTCCAGCGCGAGCGCCTCGAGGTCCGCGTGGTCCGCGACCTCGTTCACGGCGCCCCACTCGTACGCGTCCCGCGCCGAGTACTCCCGCGCGAGGAAGAAGATCTCCCGCGCCCGCTTCTGGCCCACCTGGCGCGCCAGGTACGCCGACCCGTAGCCGCCGTCGAACGACCCGACGTCCGCGTCGGTCTGCTTGAACCGCGCGTGCTCGCGGCTCGCGATCGACAGGTCCGCGACGACGTGCAGCGAGTGGCCGCCGCCTGCCGCCCAGCCGTTGACGACGGCGACCACGATCTTGGGCATCGTCCGGATGAGCCGCTGCACCTCGAGGATGTGCAGGCGCCCCGCGCGGGCCGGGTCCACCGCGTCGCGCGTGTGCACCGCGCCGCCGCCGTCGGGCGCGGTCGTGTACTGGTAGCCCGACCGGCCGCGGATGCGCTGGTCGCCGCCCGAGCAGAACGCCCACCCGCCGTCCTTGGGCGAGGGGCCGTTGCCCGTGAGGAGCACGGTCCCGACGTCGGACGTCATGCGCGCGTGGTCGAGCACGCGGTACAGCTCGTCCACGGTGTGAGGGCGGAACGCGTTGCGGACCTCCGGGCGGTCGAACGCGACGCGGACCACGGGCAGGTCGCGCACCGCCGCGCCGTTCGCGTCGCGCTCCACGCCGCGGTGGTACGTGACGTCGGTCAGGTCCTCGAACCCGGTGACGTCGCGCCACGCGGTGGGGTCGAACGTCTCGGACACCTGACGGGGGAGGGCTCGGTCACGGTCGGTCGGGGCGTCGTCGGCGGGCACGGCGGGGGTGGGTTCGGTGCTGCTCACGATCGTCACGGTAGCCGTTGCGGGGCGGGGCCCGCTTCGGGCACGGGCGGTCGCTCCGTGGCAGCCCGTGCGGGCGCCCGGCCGGCGGCGTCCCGGGACGGCGCCGCGAGCCCGAGGACCAGGCCCGCGCCGACGACGAGCGTCCCGACGACGGAACGCCCGTCGACGGCCTCGAAGCCGAGCGCGACCGACGTCAGGAGCGCCGCGACCGGGAGGAGGCCGGCGAACAGCCCCGCCCGGGCGGGGCCGATCGCGGCCAGGCCGGAGTACCAGAGGAGGAACGCGACCGCCGTGACGACGACCGCGAGGTAGGCGAGCGCGGCGAGCTCGCCGGCGTCGGGAGCCACGAGGAACGGCCGCCCCGTGACCTGCTGCCGGACCAGTCCCAGCAGCGCGAGCTGGGGGACGGCCAGGACGCACGCGTACGCGGAGACGCGCAGCGCGCCGAGCGTCGGCAGGAGCGGCACGGCGAGCAACGAGAAGCACACCTCGCACGCGAGCGCGCCGAGCGCGAGCGCCACGCCCAGCGGGTCGCCCGCGCCGCCGCCCTCGACCACCACGACGCCGGCCGTCACCACGACCGCCGCGGCGAGGGCCCGGACCGTGACGCGGCGGGCACGCAGCGCGCCCGCCGCGGCCAGCACCACGGGCGACGCCCCGACGACCGCCCCGACGAGCGACGGGTCGGCGCGGCCCGCGCTCTCGACGACGAGCACGCTGAAGCCCACGAGGCCGGTGGCCGCGAGCGCGGTCAGGCGCAGCAGCGCGCGGGGCGCGGGCAGGACCCACGGGACGTGCCGCGCGGCGAGGACGGCGAGCAGGACGAGCGCCGCGACGGCGTAGCGCGCGGCCTGGCCACCGAGCACCGGGAATTCGGCGAGGGCGGCGGACGCGACGAACGACGAGCCGACGATCACCATGCCGGCGGCGCAGCGGAGGTCCCCGGCACGCGCAGCGCCGGGGCGACGGGGGGCGGCCTGGACACCCGGCACGGGTGGGCGGGGCGAACGGCGAGGAGACGGTGGCATGCGTCGACCGTACGAGCGCGCTGGACCAGGGTGCAGGGCCAGATCGTGCCTGGTTCACTGGTCCAGATGACGATCCGCCTCGAGCCCGACGCGCTGCTGCTCGTCCTCGGCCCGCGTCCCGTGCGCGACGTGGGCCGCTGGCTCCACGACGGTCTGCGCGCGGCGGTGGTCGACGGTCGCCTCGAGGCCGGGACCGTGCTCCCGTCGGGCCGCGACGCGGCGGCGGCGCTCGGGGTCTCGCGAGGAACGGTCACGACGGTCGTCGACGTGCTCGTCGGGGAGGGGCTGCTCGTGTCCCGGCCCCGCTCCGGCGTGGTGGTGGCCGCCCTGCCCGCCCCGCCGTCGGGTCGTGGGGCGACGGCGCCGCCCGCGCCACCGGGCGCGGTGAGCGTCGGCACGCCGGACCCCGCGCTCTTCCCGCGTGCGGCCTGGGCGCGCGCGGTGCGCGAGGGGGTGCGGGGCCTCGGCGACGGCGACCTCGGCTACCCCGACCCCCAGGGCCTGCGGGTGCTGCGCGAGGCGCTCGCGGTCCACCTGCGCCGTGCGCGCGGCGCCCACGTGACGGCGGACGACGTCGTCGTGGTGAGCGGGGTCGCCCAGGCGCTGTCCCTCCTGGCCCGGCTGCTGGCCGAGGGCCGGATCGCGGGCGCGCGCCCCGCCGAGCCCGTGCGCGTCGCGGTCGAGGACCCGTCGTCGCGCGGCGCGCTCGGGCTGCTGCACGACGCGGGGCTGCGCACGGTCGGGGTGCCCGTGGACGCCGACGGCCTGCGGGCCGACCTGCTCCCCGACGACGCGCGCGCGGTCCTCGTGACCCCCGCCCACCAGTTCCCGCTCGGCGTCGTCCTCGGCCCGGCACGACGGCGGTCGCTGCTGGCGTGGGCCGCGGCGGGCGACCGCCTCGTGCTCGAGGACGACTACGACGCCGAGCTGCGCTACGACCGCCGGCCCGTCGCCTCGGTCCAGGCCCTCGACGCCGAGCGCGTCGTGCTGCTCGGGTCGGTCTCCAAGCTGCTGTCACCGGCCCTGCGGCTCGGTTGGGTGGTGGCCCCGCCGCGCGTCGTGGGACCGCTCGTGCGGGCGAAGCGGCACGCGGACCTCGGGACGTCCGTCCCCGAGCAGGCGGCGCTCGCCGCCCTCCTCGCGTCAGGCGCCTACCAGCGGCACCTGCGGCGCGCCCGGCTCGTGTACCGGCAGCGGCGTCGCGCGCTGCTCGACGCGCTCGCCCGCGCCCTGCCGGGCGTCGAGGTCGGGGGAGTGGCCGCGGGGCTGCACCTCGTCGTCCCGCTGCCCGGTCCGGCCGCCGAGCGCGCCGCGGTGCAGGGGCTGCGTGCGGCGGGCGTGCCGGCCGAGGCGCTGAGCGGGACCGGGGTCGACCGCGCGGAGGCGGGCGTCGTCGTCGGGACGGCGCGCGTGCGCGAGGCCGACGTCGCACGTGTCGTGGCGGTGCTGCGGGCCGCGGCCTTGACGGGGAACCAGGAACTGGTACGTTAGTACCAGTTCTGCGCACGACGGCGGGCCCTGCCACCCGGTGCGCCGACCCGAGGGAGTCTCCCCATGGCATGGATCGTCCTCATCG
>JAQSXO010000117.1 GCA_029256625.1 Cellulosimicrobium sp.
CTGCTCGCCGAGTGGGGCCTGGACGACACCGTCGCCGGTCTGGAGCGGTTCAGCCGCACGGTCGTCGAGGCCATGGCCGACCGGGTCGCCGTCCTGAAGCCCCAGAGCGCCTTCTTCGAGCGGTTCGGCTCGCGCGGGGTCGCCGTCCTGGAGAAGTCCGTCGAGGAGGCGCGCGCGGCCGGCGCCCTGGTCGTGATGGACGCCAAGCGCGGCGACATCGGCTCGACCATGGCGGCGTACGCCGACGCGTACCTGCGCGACGGCTCGCCGCTCGCGGCGGACGCCCTGACGGTCTCCCCGTACCTCGGCTTCGGCTCGCTCCAGCCCGCGGTGGACGCCGCGCTGGAGACCGGGCGCGGGCTGTTCGTGCTGTGCCTCACCTCGAACCCCGAGGGGGCGGAGGTGCAGCACGCGCGCCGCGGCGCGGGTGCGGGCGTGGAGTCGGTCGCGGCGCACGTGGCGCGCGAGGCCGCGCGGGTCAACGCGCCCGTCGTGGCGTCGGGCGACGCGCTGGGCCCGGTCGGCCTCGTCGTGGGCGCGACCATCGCCGACGGCGCGGCCCGCACCGGTACGGACCTCGCGGCGGTGCGCGGCCCGCTCCTGGCCCCCGGCGTGGGGGCGCAGGGAGCGGGTGCCGCCGAGCTCGCGGCCGTGTTCGGGGACGCGCGCCGTCAGGTGCTCGCGTCCTCGTCGCGCGGCGTCCTGCGCGCCGGACCGGACGTCGACGCCCTGCGTGCCGCGGCGCGCGCGGCGACGGACGAGGCGGCGCAGGCCCTGCGCGGCTGAGACACCGACCCGCACGACGGGGCCGGCACCCGCGGTGTCGGCCCCGTCGTCGTGCGTGCGAGACTGCGCCCATGACCTCCCACGACACCTCCCACGACGCGGGCCCGACCACCTCCCGTACGCCCACGGAGGCGGCTGCCGCCGTGCCCGCGACCGTGCCCGCGACCGAGGCCGCCGCGGTGCCGGGCGCGCTGGACGTGCCGGGCACGTGGAACGCGCGCGACGTCGGGGGCCGGGCGGTCCCGGCCGGGCACGACGAGCCCTTGCGCACCGGCGTCCTCCTGCGGACGGCGAGCCTGTCGCGACTGACCCCGGCGGGCCAGGCGGCGCTCTCCGGCCTCGGGGTGACGACGGTCCTGGACCTGCGCGGTGACGACGAGCTCGCGCGCGACGGCGCGGACGCGGTGCCGGGAGGCGTCCGGGTGCTGCGCCGCGGCATGGATCCCGCGCGGGGGCTGGAGGCCGGGGGCGGCGGCGCGGCGGCGGGAGGAGCCTCGGCCGATCCCGCGGCGCTCGTCGCGGGACTGCTCGCGGCGG
Source organism: Cellulosimicrobium sp. (assembly GCA_029256625.1). Lineage (GTDB taxonomy): Bacteria > Actinomycetota > Actinomycetes > Actinomycetales > Cellulomonadaceae > Cellulosimicrobium. The sequence continues at coordinate 1,324 of JAQSXO010000117.1, forward strand.
ACGACCCGACGGCGGTCGCGCGTCGCATGATGCACGGCGTGTACACGACGTTCGTCCAGGACCCGGGCATCCGCGCGACGGTCGGGCGCGTGCTCGGCGAGGTCGCGTCGTCCGAGGGGGCCGCGGTCGTGCACTGCTCGGCGGGCAAGGACCGTACGGGGTGGGTGGTCGCGCTCGCCCAGCACGTGGCGGGCGTGAGCGACGAGGACCGGATGGCGGAGTACCTCGCGAGCCGCGCGGCCGTCGACGGGCTCGCCGCGCTCGTCCCGCCCATCCCCGGCCTGTCGCCCGACGCCCTGGCCCCGGTCCTCACGGTGGAGCCGGAGTACCTCGAGGGGGCGTGGGAGCTCGCCGCCCGCGAGCACGGGAGCGTGGACGGCTACCTGGAGGCGTGCGGGGTGACGACGGCCGTGCGCGACGCGCTCGTGGCCCGTCTCGTGGTGTCCTGATCGTCCCCGCGATCGTCCCCGCGATCCTCGCCCCGGCGCGTCGACCGCGGGCGACGCGCCACGCCCAGTCGTTGCCCGATCCGTCGAGGCTCGCTACTTTCGAGGGGTCGGCTTCGTGCGTCGGCGCAGGTCGCCCGGGTGATTCACCCGATTAGGGCTCCTCGCCGAGGTACCCGGACGACTGAGTGGGCCCATCCGCCTGACGACGAGTAGGTGACTTGCGTGGCACTTCCACCCCTGACCCCAGAACAGCGTGCGGCGGCGCTCGAGAAGGCCGCAGAGGCGCGGCGCGTGCGCGCCGAGGTGAAGAACAGGCTCAAGTACTCCCAGGGCTCCCTGAAGGAGGTCATCGAGCGTGGGCAGACGGACGACATGATCGGCAAGCTCAAGGTGGTCTCGTTGCTGGAGTCCCTGCCCGGCGTGGGTAAGGTGAAGGCTCGGGCGATCATGGAGGAGATCGGGATCGCCGAGACACGTCGTGTCCGCGGCCTCGGTCCCCACCAGTCCGCGGCCCTCATCGAGAGGGTTGGCTGACATTTCCGCGCACCCGTCCGAGCCGACGCCGTCCGTCCCCGCCGAGGGGGCGACGGCGCCGGTGGTCTCACCCAGCCCTGCTCGTCTGACCGTCCTCGCCGGACCGACCGCCGTCGGGAAGGGGACGGTGTCGGCCGACATCCGCGCTCGGTACCCGGAGGTGTGGTTGTCCGTGTCGGCGACGACGCGCGACCCGCGGCCCGGTGAGGAGGACGGGGTGCACTACCTGTTCGTCGGCACGGACGAGTTCGCCCGCATGGTCGCGGAGCGGGAGCTGCTCGAGTGGGCCGTGGTGCACGGCCGCAACAGCTACGGCACGCCCCGGCGCGCGGTCGAGGAGAAGCTCGCCGCGGGCGTGCCGGCGCTCCTGGAGATCGACCTCCAGGGCGCGCGCCAGGTGCGCGCCTCGATGCCCGAGGCGCGGTTCGTGTTCCTCGCGCCGCCGAGCTGGGACGAGCTGGTGCGCCGGCTCGTGGGCCGTGGCACGGAGGACGCGGAGGAGCGCGAGCGGCGGCTCACGACGGCGCGGGTCGAGCTCGCGGCGGAGTCGGAGTTCGACCACGTCATCGTCAACGACGAGGTGCACCGCGCGACGGACGAGCTCGTGCGCGTCATGGGGCTCGAGCCCCGGCCCGTCGCGCCGTCCGGGCACACCGAGCAGCACAGCGAGTAGACTGTCCTGCGGTGCCCGCGCGCGGGCCCGCTCCCCGGTGGGCCGCAGGCCCGGTCCGCGGACCCGGCGACCGCTCGGGGCCGCGCCCGCCCGGCCCCGGACGGAGCGGTCGGCGCGCCGCCGCCATCGACCAGCTGCAGCCCTCGGCTGCAGACCCTTGAACCCACGGAGCGAACTGTGTCCGGAACCGTCGCCGCCCCCGAGGGCATCACCGACCCGCCGATCGACGACCTGCTGGAGCACGTCGACTCGAAGTACGCGCTCGTCATCTACTCGGCCAAGCGTGCGCGCCAGATCAACGCGTACTACTCGCAGCTCAGCGAGGGCCTCCTGGAGAACGTCGGGCCGCTGCTCGAGACGCGCAACCAGGAGAAGCCGCTCTCGATCGCGATGCGGGAGATCAACGCGGGCCTGCTGACGATCGAGGCCGAGCCCGACGAGGCCGACGAGGCCTGAGCCCGTACGCCGCGCACCTCCGCAGGAGGGCGCGGCGTTCGTGCGTCCACGGCCGCCCACCCCCGGTGGGCGCGGAGTCGAGCGGGACCGGCGGGAGGAGCGACATGCGGATCGTGCTCGGGGTGAGCGGCGGGGTCGCGGCGTACAAGGCCGTGCTGCTGCTGCGGCTGCTGCGCGAGCAGGGCCATCGGGTGCGCGTGGTGCCCACGGCGTCGGCCCTGCGGTTCGTCGGCGCGCCCACGTGGGAGGCGCTGTCGGGCGAGCCGGCGACGGACCAGGTGTTCGAGGACGTCGAGCACGTGCCGCACGTCGCGCTGGGCCAGGGCGCCGACCTCGTCGTCGTGGCGCCCGCGACCGCGGACCTGCTCGCGCGTGCGGCCTCGGGCCGGGCGGACGACCTGCTCACCTCGACGCTGCTGACCGCGCGCTGCCCGGTCGTGATGGCGCCCGCGATGCACACCGAGATGTGGGAGCACGCGGCGACGCAGGCGAACGTGGCGACGCTGCGCGGGCGCGGGGTGCACGTGATCGAGCCCGCGTCGGGCCGTCTCACGGGCGCGGACACGGGCCCGGGTCGTCTGCCCGAGCCGGACGAGATCGCGCGCGTCGCGCTGGCCGTCGCGCGCGGCTCCGACGGGGAGGGGTCCCCGTCCGCCGCGGTGGGTCCGGAGCGCGACCTCGTCGGCCGCCGGGTCGTGGTGTCCGCGGGCGGCACACGGGAGCCGATCGACCCCGTCCGCTTCATCGGCAACCGGTCCAGCGGCCGGCAGGGGGTCGAGCTCGCGCGTGCGGCGAGCGCGCGGGGCGCGCACGTGACGCTCGTGGCGGCGAACCTGTCCCCGGACGTCGCCGCGCTCGTGGACGGCACCGGCCTGGACGACGTGGTGACGGTCGAGACGACGGCGCAGCTGCGGGACGCGGTGCGCGCGGCGGCTGCGTCGGCGGACGTCGTCGTGATGGCGGCCGCGGTCGCGGACTTCCGGCCGGCGCACGCGCCCGGGGCGAAGATCAAGAAGGTGCCGGGCCGCGGGCCCGAGCCGATCGCGCTGGTGGAGAACCCGGACGTGCTCGCCGAGCTCGCGCACGACCGTCTGCGGGCCGGCCAGGTGGTGGTGGGCTTCGCCGCGGAGACGGGGGACGCGGACGGCTCTGTGCTGGACCACGGCCGCGCCAAGGCGCGCCGCAAGGGCGCCGACCTGCTCGTCGTCAACGCCGTGGGCGAGGGCCGTGGGTTCGGCGTGGACGCGAACGACGTGACGGTCGTCGACGGGTCCGGCGAGGTGGTCGCGACGGCGAGCGGCAGCAAGCGCGAGGTAGCGGACGCGGTGTGGGACGTCGCCGCGCGCGTCGCGGCGGACCGCGCGGACGCGGGAGCCGTCCCGGCCGAGTGACTCCCGTCTCGTCTCGCCTGCCGGATGCCGACGCCCACGCCTCGGGACAGTAGGCTGTGCGGCATGGCTGATCTGCGTCTGTTCACGTCCGAGTCCGTCACCGAGGGACACCCGGACAAGGTCTGCGACCAGATCTCCGACTCGATCCTCGACGCGCTCCTGGCGCAGGACCCGACGTCGCGCGTCGCGGTCGAGACGATGGTCACCACCGGCCTCGTGCACGTGGCGGGCGAGGTGACGACCGACGCGTACGTGGAGATCCCGCAGATCGTGCGCGACGTGGTGCGCCGCATCGGGTACACGTCCTCGGCGATCGGCTTCGACGCGGACTCGTGCGGCATCTCGGTCTCGATCGGGCAGCAGTCGCCCGACATCGCGCAGGGCGTCGACAAGAGCCTGGAGGAGCGCGACGACCAGAGCGACCACGACCCGCTGGACGCGCAGGGCGCGGGCGACCAGGGCCTGATGTTCGGGTACGCGAGCGACGACACCCCGAGCCTCATGCCGCTGCCCGTCTGGCTCGCGCACCGGCTCGCGGAGCGCCTCGCGCTCGTGCGCCGTGACGGGACGGTCCCGGGGCTGCGCCCGGACGGCAAGACGCAGGTCACCATCGGGTACGACGGCGACCGGGCGGTCACGCTCGACACGGTGGTCCTGTCCACGCAGCACGACCCGGACGTGCGCCAGGACGTGCTGCACCGGCTCGTCGCGGACGACGTCGTCGCGCCGGTCCTGGAGGCCGCGGGGGTGGACCTCGACACGCGCGAGACGCGCCTGTTCGTCAACCCGACGGGCACCTTCGTCGTCGGCGGCCCGCAGGGCGACGCCGGCCTCACGGGCCGCAAGATCATCGTGGACACCTACGGCGGCATGGCCCGCCACGGCGGCGGCGCGTTCTCCGGCAAGGACCCGTCGAAGGTGGACCGCTCCGCCGCGTACGCGACGCGCTGGGTCGCGAAGAACGTGGTCGCGGCGGGCCTCGCGCGCCGCTGCGAGGTGCAGGTCGCGTACGCGATCGGCAAGGCGCACCCCGTGGGCCTGTACGTCGAGACGTTCGGCACGGAGAAGGTTCCGGTCGAGCGCATCACGGCCGCGATCCGCGAGGTGTTCGACCTGCGTCCCGCGGCGATCATCCGCGACCTGGACCTGCTGCGCCCCGTCTACGCCGCGACGGCCGCGTACGGGCACTTCGGGCGCGAGCTGGAGCAGTTCACGTGGGAGCGCACGGACCGCGTCGCGGACCTGCAGTCCCAGGTGTGACGAGCCTCGCCGGGCCTCGTGCGGCTCTGCCCGTCGACGTGCCGACCCCCGGCCCGGTCGTGACGGCGGCCCGTGGTTCGATGGCGTCGTGAGCGAGGCGGAGGACACGACGGGAGCGGTGCAGGACACCCTGCCGGGCGTCGCGCCGGAGCCCGCGGCACGCCGCCCTGCCGCGCCGGCGTCGCAGGAGGTCGCCGCGCACCTGCCCGTCGCGCGGCTGGCGCTCGACCTGGCGCCCCCCCACCTGGACCGCGCGTTCGACTACCTCGTGCCCGCCGCGATGTCCGACGACGCGCAGCCCGGCGTCCGGGTCAAGGTGCGGTTCGCCGGCCGCGACGTCGACGGGTACGTCCTGGAGCGGACCGAGCGCTCCGACCACGACGGCCGCCTCCTGCCGCTGCGCCGCGTGGTCTCGCCCGAGCAGGTGCTCTCGCCCGCCGTGGCCCGGCTCGCGCGCTCGGTCGCCGACCACTACGCCGGCACCCTGTCGGACGTGCTCCGCCTCGCCGTCCCGCCGCGTCACGCGCGCGCCGAGCAGGCGCTCGCGGCGGCCGTCGCCGCGGCACCCGAGAGCGAGGCGCCCGGGGGCACGGCAGGGGCAGGCGTGGCGGGGGCCGGCGAGGCGCATCTCGCCGCGCCCGAGACCGGAGGGCCCGGGGCGGCGTCCAGCGGCTCCGCGTGGGCCCCGTACCGCGCCGGTGCGGCGTTCCTCGCGCACGTCGCGGGCGGGGGCGCCCCGCGGGCCGTGTGGACCGCGCTGCCCGGCCTCGCGCCGCCCGCCCCTCCTGACTCGGGGGCAGCCTCGGTCGAGCGCGGGCGTGGCGCCGGGCGGGCGCGCCGGGGCGTGGACCCCCTGCCCGTGACGCACTGGGCCGCCGCGGTCGCGGAGGCGGTGCGCGCCGCGCGGTCGGGCGGCCGGGGGGCGCTCGTCGTCGTGCCCGACGCGCGCGACGTGGACCAGGTCTGCGCCGCCCTGGACGCCGCGGGCCTGCCCGCGTGGGACGCGGCCACGGGGGGCGAGGTGGTGCGCCTGACCGCGGACGAGGGCCCGGCCCCCCGGTACCGCGGTTTCCTCGCGGTGCTGCACGGACGGGCGCGCGTCGTCGTGGGGACCCGGGCGGCGGCGTTCGCCCCCGTGGCGGACCTCGGCCTCGTGGTGTGCTGGAACGACGGCGAGGACACGCTCGCCGAGCCGCGCGCACCCTACCCGCACGCGCGCGAGGTGCTCGCGCTGCGCAGCGACCAGGAGGACGCGGCGTTCCTCCTCGGATCCCACGGCCGCACGGTCGCGGCGCACGCGCTGGTGGCGCGCGGCTGGGCGCACGACCTGGCCGCGCCGCGCGACGTCGTGCGGGCGCGGGCGCCGCGCGTGCGGGCCCTGACGTCGGTGGAGCTGGCGGCCGAGGGCCCGGGCGCCGCGGCACGCATCCCGACCGCGGCGTGGCGCGCGGCACGCTCCGCGCTCGAGCACGGGCCGGTGCTGGTCCAGGTGCCCCGCTCCGGGTACGTGCCCGTCGTCGCGTGCGGGCGCTGCCGCACCCCGGCGCGCTGCACCGTGTGCCACGGCCCGCTCGCGCTGTCGGGCGCGGGCGCGACGCCGCAGTGCGCGTGGTGCGGGGCGCTCGCGGGCGGCTGGTCGTGCGCGGAGTGCCACTGGACGGGGCTGCGGTCGGTGCGGGTGGGTTCGCAGCGCACGGCGGAGGAGCTGGGGCGCGCGTTCGCGGGCGTGCCCGTGCAGGTGTCCGGCGCCGCCGCCGCGGGCGGGGTGCTGGGCGCGGTGTCGTCGCGTCCGGCGCTGGTCGTCGCGACGCCGGGCGCGGAGCCGGTCGCCGAGGGCGGGTACGCGGCCGCGCTCCTTCTCGACGCCGCGGTGAGCACCGCGCACGTCGGGCTGGACGTCGCGCAGGACGCGCTCGCGCGCTGGCTCGCCGCCGCGGCCCTCGTGCGTCCGGCGACGGCGGGCGGGCAGGTGCTGCTCGTCGGCGACGCGGCGCCCGCGCCGACGAACGCGCTCGTGCGCTGGGACCCGGCGCTGCTCGCGGACCGCGAGCTCGACGAGCGGGCCGAGCTGTCGCTGCCGCCCGCCGTGCGGGTGGCGGCGGTGACGGGCGACCGCCCGGCGGTCGCGGCCCTGCTGGGGCGGGTCGAGCTGGCGCGGCCCGACGCCGTCCTCGGGCCCGTGGAGGTGCCCGCGCCTCCGCCGCGCGGGCGTGCGCCGGGCGCCGGGTCGGGCGCTGGATCGAGCACGGGGACCGGCGACGGCGCGGGGCCGGGGCTGCTGGACGCCCCGCCGGTGCGCGCCGTCGTGCGCGTGCCGGTGCGCGACGGTCGGCGGCTCGCGCGTGAGTTCGCCGCGTCGCTCGCGGTGCGCTCGGCGCGGCGAGAGCCGGGTAGCGTGCGGGTGGAGCTCGACCCGAAGGAGATCTTGTGACGCACCACCCCGCGAC
>JAQSXO010000118.1 GCA_029256625.1 Cellulosimicrobium sp.
ACGTCGGAGCGCAGCGCGCCCGCGTAGTCCTCGACGAGCGGCATGCGCCACACCCGCTCGCCGGTGGAGAGCGCGGCGTCCTCCAGGGCGTCGGCGACGTCGTCGTCCGTCGCGAACAGCGCACCGTGCCCCCGGCCCAGCCCGAGGCTCGCCGCCCCGGTGAGCGTCGCGACGTCGACGAGCACGTCGGGCGCGAGCTCGGCCACCGCGTACGCGATCGCGTCGGCGAGGACGAGACGGCCCTCGGCGTCCGTGTTCGCGACCTCGACCGTCCGGCCGGACCAGGTGCGCAGCACGTCGCCGGGGCGGTACGACGCGGCGCCCACGTGGTTCTCGGCGAGCGGGAGCACCGCGGTGACCCGGCGGTCGGAGCGCGCGCGAGCGGCACCGAGCACCACCGCGAGCGCGACGGCGGCCCCGGCCATGTCGGTCTTCATGGGGACCATGGCCTCGCGCGGCTTGATGGACAGGCCACCCGTGTCGTAGGTGATGCCCTTGCCGACGACGACGACGTGCCGCACGTCGCCGGTCTCGACCGGAGCCACGCCGTGGTCGGCGGGTTCGTAGGTCACCGTCACGAGGCGCGGCGGGCGCGCGGAGCCCGCGCCGACGGCCAGGAGCGCGCGGAAGCCCTCCGCGTCGAGCTCGGCGGGACCGCGGACGGTCGCCTCGAGGCCGTACGCGTCGGCCAGCTCGACCGCGCGGTCGGCGAACCAGGCGGGGTCCTTGACGTCGGACGGGATGTTGGCGAGGTCGCGGACCAGCCAGGTGGCCGCGGCGGCGCGCTGGGCGGCCTCGATCAGCGTCGCGGCGTCGGGCCGGTCCGCGGGCGTGAGCAGGACGAGCTGCTCCGCGGCCGCCTCGGACGGAGCCCCGGAGGACGCGCCCTGCCGGGGCTGGTCGTACGCGGCGAGGAGGTAACCCTCGACGAAGGCGCGGACCTCCGCGGGACCGGAGTCGGCGGTCGCGGCGCTGACGACGCGCTCGAGCCCGCGCGACGCGCGGGCCAGTGCCGCTCCGGCGCGCCGGAGCTCCGCCGCCGTGCCGTTCCCGACCCCGAGCAGCAGGAGCCGCGGGGGCAGGCCCGTCCACGGGAGGCGCACCCCGGACCCGGCGTGCGCGCGCGGCAGGTCGACCCGGACCACCTCGCCGGCAGCACCGCGAAAGCTCCGGCCACCGGCGCGCTCGGCCAGCTCCGCGAGGTCGACGCCGTAGCGCACGGTGGCGTCGACGGTACCGGCGCGTGGCTGCAGCCCGTCCTCGGCCTCGCGCGGCGGCGCGACGGCCACGACGACCGCGTCCGCCTGGGCGTCGTCGAGGAGTGCCGCGTCGATCAGACCGCCCCGGGCACCGACCACCTCGGGCAGCGTGCGCGGCAGCCCGGGGAGACCGGAAGCCCGGCGGTCACGTGCGGGCAATCAGCCCACCACGGCCTGGAGCGCCTCACCCAGCTCGCTGGCCTCGGTCGCGTTGAGCTCGACCACCAGGCGTCCACCACCCTCGAGCGGGACCCGCATGACGATGCCTCGCCCTTCCTTGGTGACCTCCAGCGGCCCGTCACCCGTACGCGGCTTCATCGCAGCCATCGATGGCACTCCATTTCCGTTGTCCCGAGTCCACCCCGCACGCGCGAGGAGGGGCGTCCGACCTCGGACGACGCCCGAGGACAGTCTAGTTCACCCGTGCCGACATCCCGGGCGTCCCGGTCACGGCGGCCAGCCCGACGGCGGGACGAGCCGCCACAACGACCACACCCACCACACCTGGCCCCCGACGCCGGCGACGGTCACGGCAGCCAGCCAGAGCCGGGACCTCGTCCACCCGACGGTCACCGCCGCGAGCGGGAAGGCGAGCAGCAGGAACCGCACGAGCGACGTCCCGGGCTGGATCGCCGCGACCAGGTAGGCGAGGTACGCGCCCGACCACGCGTGCATCTCGGGGCCGAGCCGCGCCGCGACCGGGTTGAGCACGAGAGCCGCCGTCGTCAGCAGCGCGAGCGCCAGGACCCACGGACCGGCGTCCCCCATCAGCCAGCGCGAGACGTCCACCCACGGGACGAACGGCACGACCTCCGCTCCCCCGCGCCACGCCTCCTGCGTGCGGAAGTACCCCTGGTGCACGCCCGTGACGACGCTGCACGCCCACGGCCACACGAACCCGCTGACCAGGGACACGGCGAGGAGACCGCCCAGGCGGGCGGCGCCGGGCCCGCGCAGGTCGCCGCGCCGCCACCGCACGATCCCGTGCCAGAGCACGACCGCGGCCATCGGCAGCGCGACGGCGCGGGCCAGGCCGAGGAGGACGACCACCAGCGCGACCCACCCGTACCGGCGGCGGGAGAGCAGCAGGAGCGCCGCCGCCACGAGGAGGAGCGCGAGCGACTCGGTGTACGCGACCTGGAGGACCGGGCTGGACGGGAAGACGCTCACGAGCAGCACGGTCGCGAGCGGCAGCCCGGGCCGCCGCTCGACCGCCGCCCCGCCGGCCGTCGCCACGAGCCGGTGGATCACGAGGACCGCGCCGGCGCCGCACGCGAGCGCGACGGTGGGCGCGAGCACGTCCCACCCCAGGCCGGTGACGGCGTCGAGCCCCCGGACGAGCCCCGGGAACAGCGGGAAGAACGCCCAGACGTTCTGCTGCACGACGCCGTCGGGCCCCACGGGGAGCGTGTCGGGGTAGCCGGACGCGTAGATCTGCTCGTACCAGCTCGCGTCCCACATGCGCGCGACGTACGGCAGGTACGACGGTGCCGCGTCCGTCCAGGGGTTCTGCTCCTGGGCCCGGGCGACGACGACGAGGACCAGCGCACTGACCGCGCGCGCGACCCCGTACACCGCCAGGACCTGCACCCACCACGGCCAGGTGGGCGGCCGCAGCAGCCGCGGCCGCTCGGCCGGGCCGGCCACGGTGCGCGGCGTGGTCACGCGAGCCCTCGCAGCGCGGCGGCCGGCGGGACCTCGTCGCGGACCGCCGCGACCAGGTCCAGCACGCGGCGGGTCGCCGCGACGTCGTGCGCGCGGAAGACGCGCGCGCCGAGCCAGGCCGCCAGGGCGGTGGCCGCGAGCGTGCCCTCGAGCCGCTCGTCGGCCGGGAGGTCGAGCGTCTCGCCCACGAAGTCCTTGCGCGACAGCGCCATGAGGAGCGGGAACCCGAGCCCCGCGAGGACCTCGGTCCGACGCAGCAGGTGCAGGGAGTGCCACGTGTTCTTGCCGAAGTCGTGCGTCGGGTCGACGAGCACCGACGCCCGCGGGACGCCGCACGACACGGCGCGCTCCGCTGCGGCACGGAGCGTCGCGACGACGTCCTGGACGACGCCGTCGCGGGGGTCGGCCGCGCCCGGCCGGGCCGGGTAGTCGACACGGAACGGGTCGGTGCGCGGCGTCGCCCCGCCCGTGTGCGAGCACACCACTCCCACGCCGTGCTCCCCCGCGACCTCGACGAGCCGGGGGTCGTGGCCCGCCCAGGTGTCGTTGATGAGGTCGGCTCCGGCGAGCGCCGCCTCGTGCGCCACCTCGGCCCGCCACGTGTCGACGCTCACGAGCAGGTCGGGGAACTCCGCGCGCACCCGTGCCACGAAGGGCACGACGCGGCGCACCTCCTCCGCGGGCGTCACCTCCGGCCCCACGCCGGCCCGCACGCCGCCCACGTCGAGGATCTCCGCGCCCTCGGCCACCGCGCGCTCGACCGCGGTCAGGGCCGCCCGGTCGTCGAGCTGGCGAGCCGCCGCGTAGAACGAGTCGTCGGTCCGGTTGAGGATCGCCATCACCGCGGGCCGGTCGAGGGTCCGCCCGCGCAGCACGAGCGACGTGCCGCGGGGTGGCACCCCGAGCGCCGGGAGGGGCGGAGAGCCGTCGTCGGGACGCGCGGACGTCGGCCCGGTGGGCGCGGCCGAGCCGGGTGACGTCATCGCGCCACGACCCTCAGCTCGCGTCGCCGGCCTGCGCCCGCGCGAGCTCCTCGGTCGCCTCGAGCTCCTCCGCGCGCAGCTCGGCGCCGCGGTCGCACACGTACTCGACGGCCTCGGCCGGGTCGTCGCACAGGTGGACGAGGTCGAGGTCGTGCGGGCTGATCATGCCGCGCCCGGCGACCGCCGTCCGGGCCCACTCGAGCAGCCCGCTCCAGTAGTCGGTCCCGACGAGCGCGACCGGGAACTCGGTGATCTTGTGGGTCTGCACGAGCGTGAGCGCCTCGAACAGTTCGTCGAACGTCCCGAACCCGCCCGGAAGGACGACGAAGCCCTGGGCGTACTTGACGAACATCGTCTTGCGGGCGAAGAAGTAGCGGAAGTTCACGCCGAGGTTGACGTACCGGTTCATGCCCTGCTCGAACGGCAGCTCGATGCCGAGCCCGACCGAGACGCCCCCGGCCTCCGAGGCACCCTTGTTCGCGGCCTCCATGATGCCGGGGCCGCCGCCCGTGATGACCGCGAAGCCCTCGTCGACGAGGCGACGGCCGACGGCCTCGGCGAGCGCGTAGTCCGGGTGGTCCGGCTTGGTCCGGGCCGACCCGAACACCGACACGGCCGGGCCGACCTCCGCGAGCGCGCCGAAGCCCTCGACGAACTCGCTCTGGATGCGCATCACGCGCCACGGGTCCGAATGGACCCAGTCCGCGCTGCCGCCGGTGTCGAGGAGTCGCTGGTCCGTCGTCTGGCGCGGGATCTGGTCCCCGCGCAGCAGCACCGGACCCTTGCGGTACCCCGTCCCCGCCTGCGGGAGGCCGTCGTCGGAACCCTGCTCACGCACCGTGTCGCTCATGGTCACGAGCCTATGCCGCAGGGGCGGCCGTCAGCCACGCACGGAGCGCGTCGCGGCACAGCGCGAGCTCGCCGACCGGGCAGCGCTCGTCGTCCTTGTGCGCGAGGAGCGGGTCCCCCGGACCGAAGTTCACCGCCGGGACGCCCAGCTCGGCGAAGCGCGCGACGTCGGTCCAGCCGTACTTCGGCGCCGGCGCGCCGCCCGTCACGCCCAGCACCGCGGCGGCGAAGTCCGCGGCGAGCGGGTCGTCCAGACCGGGGCGGGCACCCGGCGCGGCGTCGGTGAGCACGACCTCGAAGCCCGCGAACAGCTCACGCACGTGCTGCTCGGCCTCGGCCACGGTGCGCGACGGCGCGAACCGGAAGTTCACCGTGACCACGCACTCGTCCGGGACGACGTTGCCCGCGATCCCGCCGCGGATCCCCACGGCGTTCATGCCCTCCCGGTACACGAGCCCGTCGACGTCGACCTCCTGCGGCACGTACGCCGCCAGCCGGTCGAGCACCTCGTGCGCCGCATGGATCGCGTTGGCCCCCGTCCAGGAACGCGCGGAGTGGGCGGCGACCCCGGGGACGCGCACCTCGACGCGCAGCGTGCCGTTGCACCCGCCCTCGAGCCCCGCCGACGTCGGCTCGCCCAGCACCGCGAAGTCGGCGGCGAGCAGGTCGGGGCGGTTGCGCGCGAGGCGCCCGAGCCCGTTGAGGTCGGAAGCGACCTCCTCGTTGTCGTAGAACACCCACGTGACGTCCTGCGCCGGCGCGCCGAGCTCCGCGGCGAGCGCGAGCGCGACCGCGACACCGCCCTTCATGTCCACGGTCCCCCGCCCCCACACCTCGGCGTGGGCGCCCTCGCCGACGACGCGTGTGGGGAGGTTCGGCGGGTCCGTGAGGGGCACGGTGTCCAGGTGGCCGGCGATCACCACGCGGCGTTCCCGGCCCAGCGTCGTCCGGGCGACGACCGTGTCGCCGTCGCGCACGACCTCCAGGTGCGGGTAGGCGCGCAGCGCCGACTCGACCGCGTCCGCGAGCGCCCGTTCGTCGCCGCTGACCGACGGCGTGTCGCACACGGCACGGAAGAGCGCGACGAGATCGCCGCGGAGGTCGAGGACGGGTGCGGTGCCGGTGGTGGGAGAGGTCACGCCAGCACCCTACCGGCGGCGGATAGGGTGGGACGCATGACTTCTGCGACCCCCGCGACCGCCCCCTCGGCGGCCGCGTCCGAGCCGCGTACGGCGTGGGGCTACGGCCTGGCGACCGTCACCGACGACGGCACGACACTCGACGTCTGGTACCCCGCCCCGGCGCTCGGCGCCGCCCCGACGGGCACGACCGTCCCCGCCTCGCTCGACGCGCTCGCCGAGCGCGACGAGCTGCGCGGCGTGGACGTCGTCGTGGTCCGGACCGAGATCGACCTCGACGCCGCCCCTGCCGACACCGCCGACGCGTACCTGCGCCTCCACCTGCTCTCCCACCGCCTCGTCGCCCCGCACGGGCAGAACCTCGACGGGCTCTTCGGCGTGCTGACGAACGTCGTCTGGACGAACCACGGCGCGTGCGCGGTCGACGGCTTCGAGGAGACGCGCCTGCGGCTGCGCGCGACCGGGCAGACCGTGACGGTGTACGGCGTGGACAAGTTCCCCCGCATGGTCGACTACGTCGTCCCCTCGGGCGTCCGTGTCGCCGACGCCGACCGGGTGCGGCTCGGGGCCCACCTCGCTCCCGGCACGACCGTCATGCACGAGGGCTTCGTCAACTTCAACGCCGGGACGCTCGGCACCTCGATGGTCGAGGGCCGTATCTCCGCCGGCGTCGTCGTCGGCGACGGCTCCGACGTCGGGGGCGGCGCGTCGATCATGGGCACCCTCTCCGGGGGCGGCCGCGAGGTCATCTCCCTCGGGCAGCGCTCGCTCCTCGGCGCCAACGCGGGCCTCGGCATCCCCCTGGGCGACGACTGCGTCGTCGAGTCGGGCCTGTACGTCACCGCGGGGACCAAGGTGACCGTCGTCGGGCAGACCGACACCGCGGGCGAGCCGCTCGTCGTCAAGGCGCGCGAGCTCTCCGGCCGCTCCGGCATCCTCTTCCGGCGCAACTCGCTCACCGGCGGCGTCGAGGCCGTGTCCCGCACCGGCGCCGGCGTCGAGCTCAACGCCGCGCTGCACGCGAACTGACCCACCACCGACGAGCACGGCGGCGTCCCGCATGACCACGACCCGAGCCTCCCGTCCCCGGGACCTGCCGGACGTCGGTCGGGCACGCTCCCGACGCCGCCCCCTCCGCACCGTCGTCACCCTCCTCACGGTGGCCGCGGTCGGGGTGGGCGGCGTCGTCGTCGCGCTCAACCGGCTCGACGACGAGACGCCGGTCGCCGAACGGTGCGCGGCGACGGCCGACGGCCGCACCTGGTACCTGTCCGTCACCCAGGCGGACAACGCGGCGCTCGTCGCGGGGACGGCCGTGCGCCGCGGACTCCCTGCCCGCGCCGCGACGATCGGGCTCGCGACCGCGCTCCAGGAGTCCCGGCTCGTCAACATCGACTACGGCGACCGCGACTCCGTCGGCCTGTTCCAGCAGCGCCCGTCCCAGGGCTGGGGCAGCGTCGAGCAGATCATGGACCCCGTGTACTCGGCCAACGCGTTCTACGACGTGCTCGAGACCGTCGAGGGCTACGAGGGCATGGAGGTCACCGTCGCGGCGCAGACCGTCCAGCGCTCCGCGTTCCCCGACGCGTACGCACAGCACGAGCCCCGGTCGCGCGCCTGGGCGTCCGCGCTCACGGGCTGGTCCCCCGCCTCGCTGACGTGCGACCTCGCGCCCGTGGCCGCGGCCGAGGTCCCCGCCGACGGCGACCCCGCGCAGCCGTTCCGGGACCGCTTGGCCCGCGACCTCGGCGACGGGCCCCAGGTGTCCCCGTTCGACGGCGGCGACGGGAGCACCGTGCAGCTCGACGCCTCGGGCCTGCCCGCCGCGGGCGAGGACGGTGGTCCCGACCGCGCCGCGTGGGCCGTGGCCCAGTGGGCCGTCGCCACCGCGAACGCGACGAACGTCGTCGCCGTCGAGGTCGGCGACCGCCGCTGGTCGCGCGAGGACTCGACGTGGAGCCCGCTCGACCCCGACGAGCTCGCGCCGCTCGACCCGGGCCTCCTCCGCGTCCACGTCGCGGTCCCCGACGAGCCCTGACGACGACCGGATCGCTCCGCTCGACCGCCGTCGTCGCCGGGTCGCGGCGCGCGTGCCAGGACGACGGACGCCGCGCCGCTCACCGTGGGGTGAGCGACGCGGCGTCCTGAGGTGCGGGTGTCAGCGGTCGGTGACCGGGACGTAGTCGCGCTCGGTCTCGCCGACGTAGACCTGGCGCGGGCGGCCGATCTTGGTCTGCGGGTCCTTCATCATCTCGCGCCACTGCGCGATCCAGCCCGGCATGCGGCCGAGCGCGAAGAGCGGCGTGAACATCGCGGGCGAGAAGCCCATGGCCTTGTAGATGAGGCCCGTGTAGAAGTCGACGTTCGGGTAGAGCTTGCGCTCGATGAAGTAGTCGTCGTTGAGCGCGATCTCCTCGAGGCCCATCGCGATGTCGAGGAGCTGGTCCTTCTTGCCGAGGGTCGAGAGCACGGCGTCAGCCGACTTCTTGACGATGGCCGCGCGCGGGTCGTAGTTCTTGTAGACCCGGTGGCCGAAGCCCATGAGGCGGACGCCGTCCTCCTTGTTCTTCACCTTCTTCATGAAGGTGTCGACGTCGTACTCGGCGCC
>JAQSXO010000119.1 GCA_029256625.1 Cellulosimicrobium sp.
GCGATCTCCATGACGATCGGGATCAACACGTCGCCGCTCGCGGGCAAGGGCGGCAAGGGCCACAAGGTCACGGCGCGCCAGGTCAAGGACCGCCTCGACGCCGAGCTCGTCGGCAACGTGTCGCTGCGCGTGCTGCCGACCGAGCGTCCCGACGCGTGGGAGGTCCAGGGCCGCGGCGAGCTCGCGCTCGCGATCCTCGTCGAGCAGATGCGCCGCGAGGGCTTCGAGCTCACGGTCGGCAAGCCGCAGGTCGTCACGCGCACGATCGACGGCAAGACGCACGAGCCGATGGAGCGCATGACCATCGACGTCCCCGAGGAGTACCTCGGCAACGTCACGCAGCTCCTCGCGCAGCGCAAGGGCCGCATGGAGACCATGTCCAACCACGGCACCGGCTGGATCCGCATGGAGTTCATGGTCCCGGCGCGCGGGCTCATCGGCTTCCGCACGCGCTTCCTCACGGAGACGCGCGGCACGGGCATCGCGGCCTCGATCTCCGAGGGCTACGAGCCGTGGGCGGGGCACATCGAGACCCGCACGACGGGCTCGCTCGTGGCCGACCGCGCCGGCAAGGTGACGCCGTTCGCGATGATCAACCTCCAGGAGCGCGGCTCGTTCTTCGTCGACACGAACATGCGGTCCTCGACGGCCGACAACTTCGAGAACCTCATCCCGCCGCGCCACCTCACGCTCGAGGAGTCGCTCGAGTTCGCGCGCGAGGACGAGTGCGTCGAGGTCACGCCCGAGGTCGTGCGCATCCGCAAGGTGCTGCTCGACCAGACCGAGCGCGCCCGCGCGGTCTCGCGCGCCAAGCGCGCCTGACGTCGCCGCGCGGGTGACCGTCCCGTCGTACCAGCAGGCCGCCGTCGTGCCCGACGGCGGCCTGCTGGCCGTGCACGCCCACCCCGACGACGAGACGCTCGCCACGGGTGCGCTCCTCGCGACGTGGGCCCGGGCCGGGCAGCGCGTCACCGTCGTGACGTGCACGCGCGGCGAGCGGGGCGAGGTGATCGACACGCCCGCGCACCCGACCGGTGTCGGGGACCTCGAGGGTGACGGGCCCGGCCTCGCCGCGCACCGGGAGGGCGAGCTCGCCCGCGCGCTCGCCGCCCTCGGCGTCGTGGACCACGTCTTCCTCGACACGGTCGCGCTCCCCGCGGCGGGCGCGGTGCCCGACGGCGGAGCGCAGCCCCGGTTCGAGGACTCCGGGATGGCGTGGGTCGCGCCGGGCGTCGCGAGCGCCGCGGAGGACCTCCCGCCCCGGGCGTTCCTCGGCGTCCCGCTCGACGAGGCCGCCGCGCGGCTGGCCGCGGTCGTGCGCGACCGCCGCCCCGCGGTGGTCGCGACGTACGAGCCCGGGGGCGGCTACGGGCACCCCGACCACGTGCGCGCGCACGACGTGACCGTCAGGGCGCTGGAGCTGCTCGACGCCGCGGGCGAGCCGGTGCCCGCGCTCTGGCTGGCCGTGGCCCCCGAGAGCACGGTGCGCGCCGCGCGGCGCGCCCTCGCGGCGCACCCCGCGGTCCGAGCCCTCCTCGCGGGCGACGCCGACCTCGCCCTGCCCGACCCGGACGAGGACCTGCCGCCGGTCGCACGCCCCGACGCCGCGCTGCCGCGCCTCGTGACCGTGCCGGTGGCTCCCGTGCTCGACGAGGTCCTCGCGGCCCTGCGGGCGCACGGGACGCAGGTCCAGTGCGCGACCGCCGCGGTCGACGACCGGGGCGACGGGCCCGGGGAGGTCGCGGGGGACCTGCTGGGCTGGTACGCGCTCAGCAACGACGTCCTCGCGCCCGTCCCTTCACACGAGTTCTACGCTCCCTCCGGCGGCGCTCTCCGGGGCGACCAGGTCCGGGCCCGAGCCACGCGTTAGCCTGGGGCCCGTGGAGACCGGTATGGGGCGGCTCGTCGGCCGCGGGGTGGCGTGCGCGCTCATGGGCGTGCTCGTGGGGCTCGTCGGCACCGTGGCGCACCGTGCGCACCTGCTCGGCGTCGACCTCCCCGGGGGCGTCGGGCTGGGCATCGTGCTCGCGCTGCTGACCGTCTTCGCGGCCGGCACCCTCGCGCGCGCCTGGGGCGGCATGGCCGGTCTGCTCGGCTACGGCATCGGGTGGGTCGTCGTGGTCCAGCTGCTCTCGCTCGAGGGTCCCGGCGGCGACGTCCTCGTGCCCAGCGAGCCCGTCGGGTACGTCTGGATCTACGGGGGTCTGCTCGTCGTCGCGGCGGTCGCGTTCCTTCCGCGCTCGTGGTTCAGCGACCGACCCGTCCGCACGGCGCTCCACGGGCGTCCCACCAGGCACGACGGACGCGAGGACCCTCTCGCGTCCCGCTAGAATTCGCGGTGCGGATCCCCGCACACCCCTCGTCGTCGCGCGGACAGCCGCGCGCCTTTCGTCACGGAGACAGTGGATGGGTCAGCCGACCGACCGAGACGCCGATCTCGAATCCCCTCAGGACGCCGTCACGGGGGCCGGGACCCCCGGTCCCCGCCCCGAGCCCGCACCCGTCGACGAGAGCGCCGAGACCGCGCCCGGGACGGTCGGCGTCTCCGAGCAGCCCGCGGCGGACGACGGCGACGTCGTCGACCAGGCCGGTGTCCCCGCCGGTTCCGCGCCTGCGGTGGAGGCCGGTGTCCCCGCCGACCCCGCGCCTGCGCTGAACGACGCCGCCGCCCCGCGGGTCGGCACCGGCGAGGTGCCCACCGCGGAGGAGGAGCCCGAGCCGGTCGAGCCCGCGACGTCCGTCGACCAGGACACGCCGGTCGACGACGAGGCGCCGGTCGACCAGGACGCGCCGGTCGACGACGAGGCGCCGGTCGACCCTGACGTGCCGGTCGACGATGAGGCGCCGGTCGTCCAGGACGCGCCGGTCGGCGAGGGCGCTGTCGAGGCTGCGACCCCTGTCGAGCCCGCGGCCCCGCAGGAGCAGGCCGACGGTCCCGTCGAGCCGGCGGAGAGGGCGCTCACCGAGGTGGCCGAGGCCGCGCCGGCCCAGCCGGAGGGCTCACAGGTCGTCGCGCCGCAGGCCGACGCCGGCCCGGGCGCGCACGCACCTGACGCCTCCTCGACCGACGGGGGTGACGCCCCGGACGACGCCGCGCAGCCCAGCGAGCCGGCGGCTGCTCCGGCCGGGACCGCTGCGGGGACCGAGGACGGCTCCGCGCAGGACACGGGCGCGTCGGACACGGGAGACGTCACGACGGACGACGTCCCGGTCGCGGACGGCGCCGTCGAGGATTCGCCCGACGCTCGGCCTGCCGGCTCGGTCCCCGCGGCGGAGGGCGAGCCGCCGTCGTCCCCGAGCGAGGAGGACGACGGCGAGGACGAGCCGTACGTTCCCCGCGTCTTCGCGTTCGACCCGAGCGTCCCGGCCGTGCTCGTCCCCTCACCGGGGGCCGAGGCGCAGGCCGCGGTGCCCTCGGACGGTCCGGACGTCGGGCCGGAGGACGAGCCCCAGGCCGAGAAGACCGCCGTGGCACCCGCGGTGGTGGAGGAGCCCGAGGCCGAGCGGACCGCCGTGGTGCCCGCGGTGGAGGAGCCCGAGGCCGAGCGGACCGCCGTGGTGCCCGTGGTGCCGCCACCGGCACCTACGCCGTCCGCCGACGGTCCGGCTCCCGCCGCGGACCCGACGCCTGCCGCGGACCCGATCCCCGATCCGGCCGCGGACGCCACCCAGGTCATCCCGCCCGTCGACCCGTGGTCCCGGCCGGCCCCCGTCGTCCGGACCTCCGTCCGTCCGGGTGCTTCGGCCCCGGGTCCCACGGGGGACCCGACGGGGACCCCGGGCGCGACGACCGAGGCCGCCCCCGCGGGGGCGGGCCTGGGAAGTGCCTTCGGCCCGGTGCCGCCCGACGAGTCCCGGGAGTCGTCGCCCTTCGACGGTTTCGAGGAGGACGCGCCCCGGCGCGGCTGGGCGCGCGGGCTCCTGTGGACCGGCATCGGCGTGCTCGTCCTCGGCGGCCTCTACACAGGCGCCCAGTGGTTCTTCTCGGACAAGGTGCCGAGCGGGACGAGCGTCGCCGGCGTGGACGTCGGGGGCCTGACCCGGACGGCGGCGCAGGACAGGCTCGAGTCCGAGCTCGGGCCGCGTGCGGCCGAGCCGGTCACGCTCACCGCGGGCGAGGCGAGCACGACGCTCGACCCCGCGGCCGCAGGCCTGACGTTCGACGCCGCGGCCACCGCCGAGGAGCTCACGGCCTTCTCGATGAGCCCGGCCCGCCTGTGGCAGCACCTGTTCGGTGGCGAGGACGAGGCCCCCGTGGTCGAGATCGACGACGCGGCGCTCGACGCCCAGGTCGAGGCGCTGCGGGGAAGTCTCGAGATCGAGCCGGTCGACGGCACGGTGCAGTTCGTGGACGGTGCCCCGACGAGCACGGTGGCGGCCGACGGTTCGGCCCTCGTGACGGACGAGGTCCCGGCGGTCATCACCTCGAGCTGGCTCGTCTCGGACGGTCCGGTCGCGCTGCCGACGGAGCCCGTGGAGCCCGCGATCACGCAGGAGGAGACGGACGCCGCGCTCGCGCAGGCGGAGAAGGTCGTGTCCGCGCCCGTCGTCGTGTCCGTCGGGGGCCAGAACCCCGAGCTGCCGCCGGAGGCCCTCGCGGCGGCCGCGTCGTTCTCGGCGACGGACGGCGTGCTCACGCTCACCTTCGACGGCGCGACGCTCGTGGACTCGGTGGTCGAGCGGACGAACGACCTGCTCACCGCCGCGGACGACGCGCACTTCGTCTTCCAGGACGGCGCCCCGGTGATCGAGGGCGGGGAGCCCGGCACGACGATCGACCCGGCGGCCATCTCGGCGGCCGTCACGACGGCGGCGTCGGGCGACGAGCGGACCGCGACGGTCGAGCTCGTCGAGTCCGACCCCGCGCAGTCGGTCGCCGCGCTCGAGGCGCTCGGGATCACGGAGAAGGTCTCGGAGTTCTCCACCCCCGTGCCGAACGTGCCGGTCCGCACCGCGAACCTGCGCCGCGGCGCGGAGAAGGTGACGGGAACCCTGGTCAAGCCGGGCGAGACGTTCTCGCTCGTCGACACGCTGTCACCCATCACGCTCGAGGGCGGCTACTTCGCGGCGGGCATCGTCGAGAGCGGGCGGCACACGGAGGGCGTCGGCGGGGGTCTGTCGCAGATGGCGACGACCACGTACAACGCCGGCTTCTTCGCCGGCCTCGAGGACGTCGAGCACCGACCGCACAGCTACTGGTTCGAGCGGTACCCCGCGGGCCGCGAGGCGACGATCTTCGTCGGTTCGATCGACATGAAGTTCAAGAACGACACCCCGTACGGCGTCCTCATGCAGTCCTGGGTCGGCGGCGGCGAGCTGCACGTCGCGATCTGGAGCACCAAGTACTACGACGTGGAGACGTCGTCGAGCGGCAAGTCGAACGTGGTCCAGCCGTCGACGGTCACGCACTCCGGCGCCGACTGCGCCCCCACGCCCGCGGGCAGCCCGGGCTTCTCCATCACGAACTACCGCAAGGTCTACCACGAGGGGGAGCTCGTCAAGGACGAGTCCTACCGGTGGACGTACAAGCCGGACAACGCGGTCGTCTGCGAGTAGACGACCCGGTCCACCACACACACGGAGGTCCCATGCTCGGACGCAGCGAACGGGAGTCGGGCGCGCAGGCGCTCCTCGCGGCGACGGCGGCAGGCTGGGTCGCGGGCGAGCCCGCCGAGGCGGACGCGCTGCTCGACCTGGGCTCGACGACCGCGACGTTGTCGACCGTCGCGAGCATCGACGGCCTGTCCGCCGTCGTGCACCTGGGGCACCCCGCGCAGCCGTCGCACGAGCTCGAGCGGGCGCTGCTCGCCGCGCCGCCGTCGCTCGTGCTCACGGGCGCCTCGGCCGTGCCGGCGCAGTGGGTGTGGGTGGGGCGCTCGTCGGCGGCGCGGGACCTGACGGGTCACGTCGTCGTGGACGAGGCGGGCATGCGCGACCGCCGCCACGTGCTGCGCACGATGGGCGTGAGCCCGTCGCTCGTCCCCACGCGCACGACCCTGGAGGAGCGCGTGGCCCTCGCGGGACCGGACGGGAGCCTCGTCGTCGAGCGCGCCGTCGCCGCGGGGACGCTCGCCGCGCTCGGGTACGCGGAGCTCGCCGGCAGCGAGCTCCTCGGTGAGGGAGCCCCGGTCTGGTACGGGCTCCTGGAGAGCCGGGACGTCGCGCCGCGGGCCCAGGGCGTGGCCCAGGTGTGGCTCGCGTTCGGGCCGCGCGACGACCACCGCGGGTCGCTCCAGGAGACGCTCGCGCTCGTCGCGCAGGCGGGCATCGACCTCCAGCACCTGCGCAGCCACCGGTCGCAGGCGGGTCCGCACATCTTCTTCTGCGCGTTCTCCTGCCCGGACTCCGCGACCCTCGACGGACTCGTGGCGGGCTTCGCGGACCGGGGCGTCGCGCACCGCGTCCTCGCGGTCCTGCCGGGCCAGGAGTTCGTGCCGGGCCCCGACGCGCTCGAGCCCCGCTGGGCGACGGCCCCCGACCCCGCGCGCGCGTGAGCGTCGTCGGCTACCTCGGCCCCGAGGGGTCGTTCACCCACCAGGCCGCCGCCGCATGGTCGGCCGGGCACGATCACCGTGGTGGGCCGGCGGCCCTGTCCGCGCGCACCACCGTCGCGGACGTCTTCGCCGGCGTCGCCGCGGGGGAGGTCGAGCGCGGGGTCGTCGCGATCGAGAACACGGTCGAGGGGTACGTCGTGCCGTCCCTGGACGCGATCGTCGGGAGCGCGGCCGTGGTCGCCGTCGACGAGGTCGTGCTCGACATCTCGTTCGACGCGTTCGTGCGGCCGGGGCACGGCGAGCTGACCGAGGTCACCGCGCACCCGCACGGGCTCGCGCAGTGCCAGGACTTCGTCCGCCGGACCGGCCTCGCCCCGCTGGCCGCGTCGTCGAACGCGGCGGCGTGCCGGGACGCGGGACCCCACCAGGTCGCCCTCGGCCCGACGATCTGCGGCGAGCTGTACGGCCTCGAGACCCTCGAGCGCGCCGTCGAGGACTTCGCGGGTGCGCGGACGCGGTTCCTCGTGCTCGCGCCGCGGGCGGAGGCGGCGACGGCCCTGGAGGTGGCGCGCGCCCGGGGCGACGGCCCGTGGCGCACGATGCTCGCGGTGACCCCGGTCGTCACCGGGCCGGGCGTGCTCGCCCGCATCACGCGGTCCTTCGGCGCGCGCGGCGTCAACCTGTCCAGCCTCATCACGCGCTCGCTCAAGGCGGTGGCCGGCACATACGTGTTCGTCCTGACCGTCGACGGCGCCCCGTGGGACGCCCCGGTCCGCGCCGTGCTCGACGACCTGGTCCGGGCGGGCGACTCGCTCAAGACCCTCGGGGTCGTGCCCGCCCGCGGCGAGCTGGACGAGTCGGTGCACGCCGACGTCGACGTCGCGCACGTCCCCGTGGGCAGCGTCGACTCCTCGGCCGAGCCGTCCGCGCTCGCGGCAGGCCTGCTGTGGTGACGGCCGAGGTCGCGCCGACGGCGGGCCTGTCCGGGCCGCGGGTCGGGGTCGTCGGGCTCGGGCTGGTCGGCGGATCGGTCGCCCGGCTCCTGCACGAGCAGGGCGTCGAGGTGACCGCCCACGACGCGACCGCCTCCACGCGTGCCGCCGCTCGCGCCGCGGGGCTGCAGGTCGTGGGCGACGTGGCCGACGTGTGCGCGGCGGAGCCCGACGTGCTCGTGCTCGCGGTGCCGCTCCGGGCCATGCGGGCGGTCGCGACCGAGGTCGCGCGGCACGTGCGCGGGGCCACCGTCGTCACGGACGTCGGCAGCGTGAAGGGCGCGGTGCGCGACGCCGTCCGGGCGGCGGGGCTCGACGCGCGCTACGTCGGGGCGCACCCCATGGCGGGCACCGAGCACTCCGGCTTCGAAGCGTCCGACCCGCGGATGCTCGACGGCGCCCGGTGGGCGGTCACGGTCGACGGGACGACGCGCCGCGAGGCGCTCGTCACGGTGCTGCGGCTCGTGACCGGACCGCTCGGGGGGACGGTCCACGTCCTCACCGACGACGTCCACGACGAGTCGACCGCGCTCGTCAGCCACGTCCCGCACGTCCTCGCGACCGAGCTCCTCGGCGTGGTCGCGGACGCCCCGGTACGCGACGTCGCGCGCGGGCTCGCGGCGGGCAGCTTCCGGGACGCGACGCGGGTCGGGCGCACGGACCCCCGGCGCACCGAGGCGATGGTCACCGACAACGCGGCCTGGGTCGCGTCGGCCCTGCGCGTCGTGGTGCGCGACCTCGAGCAGCTCGTCGCGGCGCTCGAGTCGAACGCGCCCGTGGGGGAGTTCTTCGACCGACCCGACCCGGTGCGGGCCCCGGCCGGGGAGCCGGGGACCGGCGAGCGCCGGCGCGTCGTCCTCGACGACGCGGGGGACTGGCGCGCGGCGATCACCGCGGCGGGGGCTCGCGGCGCCGTCGTCGTGGCCGTCGAGGACGACGCGGTCGTCGTCGCCTGAGGCGTCCCGGACCGCCGGTTCAGGCGGGCCGTCGTGGTGGACGCGGTGGGACGGGCTTGCCGGCCACGATCGCGTCGAGCGGGACGACGACGAGGGGCGGGACGTCGTCGTGCACGCCGTGACCGCGGTGCGGCGGGGCGGCGCTCCCGCCCGCGTCCTCGCGCAGCACGAGCTCGGTCGCGGTCGTCCGCACGACGACCCCGATGACGTCGGTGAGGGGCTTGCCCGCGGCGGCCGCCTCGTCCTCGGTGAGGCGACGGCGGACGACCACCCGGGTGCCCGGGGCCCATGCGGTCCAGGGCGCGTCGGGCACGGCAGGCGCTCCTCGGGTCTGTGACGTTCGTCCACGGGCTGGTCAGTGAGGGTCGGGCACCGCCCGACCTGAGCGATACTAGTCCTGCGTCTCCCTGTCGTGACCTCGCCCCTCGCCGGGCCGGGGTCCGGACGAATCCAGAAAGGTACTCGGTCGTGACTTACGTGATCGCCCAGCCGTGCGTGGACGTCAAGGACAAGGCGTGCATCGAGGAGTGTCCTGTCGACTGCATCTACGAGGGCAAGCGGTGTGGAGCGACTACTACCGCGCGAACGTCGAGTTCTTCGACGACCTCGGCTCGCCCGGCGGCGCCGCGAAGATGGGTCTCATCGAGAAGGACGACCCGATGATCGCCGCCCTGCCGCCGCAGGCCTGAGCACCCGGCACCGCCGCACGTGGGACTCGCCGACCTCTCCGGTCTCGCCTATCCCTGGGACACGCTGACCCCGTACGCGGAGCGCGCCCGCGCGCACCCCCGCGGCGTCGTCGACCTCTCGATCGGGACGCCCGTCGACCCGACGCCCGCCGTCGTGCGCGACGCGCTCGCGGCGGCGTCCGACGCGCACGGCTACCCGACGACGCACGGGACGCCGGCGCTGCGCGAGACCGTCTCCGGCTGGTTCTCCCGCCGCCGCGGCGTCCCCGGCCTCGACCCCGACGCCGTGCTGCCGACGGTCGGCAGCAAGGAGCTCGTCGGGCTCCTGCCGTCGCTGCTGCGCCTCGGGCCGGGCGACGTCGTCGTGCACCCGCGCACGGCCTACCCCACGTACGACGTGGGCGCGCGCCTCGCCGGCGCGACGCCGCTCGCGACCGACGACGTCGACGAGTGGGCGGGGCGGGCGGACGTGCGCCTCGTCTGGGTCAACTCCCCGAGCAACCCGACCGGCCGGGTGCTCGACGCCGCCCACCTCGCGCGCGTCGTCGCGGCGGCGCGCGAGACCGGTGCGGTCGTCGCGAGCGACGAGTGCTACGCCGAGCTGGCGTGGGCGGAGCCGTACGCGTCGCAGGGCGTGCCGAGCCTGCTCGACCCGACCGTCTCCGGGGGGTCGCACGACGGGCTCCTCGTCACCTACTCGCTCTCGAAGCAGTCGAGCATGGCCGGCTACCGGGCCGCGTTCGTCGCGGGCGACGGCGCGCTCGTCGCGGACCTGCTCGCGACGCGCAAGCACCTCGGCATGATCGTGCCCGCGCCCGTGCAGGCGGCGATGGTCGCGGCGCTGTCCGACGACGCGCACGTCGCCGCGCAGCGGGACGTGTACGCGCGCCGGCGCGAGGTGCTCGTCGCGGCGCTCGCCGACGCGGGGCTCCAGGTCGACCACTCCGAGGCGGGCCTCTACCTGTGGTCGCGACCGGCGGGGGACGACGGCGGCGACTGCTGGCGGACCGTGTCCGACCTCGCCGACCTCGGCATACTGGTGGGGCCCGGGGCGTTCTACGGACCGGAGGGCGCGGGGCACGTGAGGGTCGCGCTCACCGGGACCGACGAGCGTGTCCACGAGGCCGCCGCTCGACTCTCCGGAGCCTCATCTCTGACGTGACCTGCCTCACAGAGGTGTGGTGTTCTCGTGACGGTTCAGGATTGGTCACGTGCGGGTGAAGCGGGGTACGGTCGACCGCGCGGCAACGGC
>JAQSXO010000120.1 GCA_029256625.1 Cellulosimicrobium sp.
CCTGGGTGCGGCGCCGAGCCGGCAGCGCGCCCACCCTGCCGGCCGGCGCCACCTTTTGCCCGCCCGCCGGGGCGTCCCCCGACCCGGCGGGGCCCCGCGGACCCGAGGACCGCCCGTGACCGGAACGACCACCGCCCTGACGGACGACGCGCGACCGGGCGGCCGGACGCCGTCGGGCACGGAGCGTGTGCAGGACGCGGCATTCGACCCGTTCGCGAGGCCGACCGGCTGGACCCACTCCCGCGGCGTGCTGTTCGGCGAGATGCTGCTGTTCGGCCTGCTCAGCCTCACCGCGGCGTTCGTGCTGTCGTACGACGCCGTGCTCCTCGCCGCGAACCCCACCGCCACGCTCTCGTGCGACGTCAACACCGTGCTGTCGTGCGGCACGGTCGCGCAGTCGTGGCAGGCGCAGGTGTTCGGGTTCCCCAACGCGTTCCTCGGCCTGGTCGCGGAGCCGATCGTCATCACGACGGCGGTCGCGGCGCTGGGCGGCACGCGGTTCCCCCGCTGGTTCCTCTTCGCCGCGCAGTGCGTGTACTTCCTCGGGGTCGTGTTCGCCTACTGGCTCTTCTACCAGTCGATGTTCGTCATCGGCGCGCTGTGCCCGTGGTGCCTGCTCATCACGGTCTCGACGACGCTCGTCTTCGCGTCGCTCCTCCACTGGAACGTCCTGGAGGACAACCTGTACCTGCCGCGCGGCACCCAGGCGCGGCTGCTCGGGTTCGTCCGCTCGGGCGCGTACGGGTACCTGGTCGCGGCGTGGCTCGTCGCGCTCGCGATCCTCGTGGTGCTCAAGTACGGCCCGGCGCTGCTCGCCTGACGACGAGCAGCGCCGAGCGCGTCCCTGCGTGGCCGGGTCAGGGCGTCGTGACCCCCAGCGAGTAGGCGCCCGACCCCGCGTACGCGTGCACGACGAACCGGTAGTAGCCCGCCGCACCGTCGTACGTCAGCGACTCGTTCGCCCCCGGCGACGTGGACTGCGCGACCGAGACCCACGACGACCCGTTCCAGCGCTGCAGGTACAGGTCGTAGTCGCTGCCGCTCGGTCCCGTGACGCAGCCGCGGTGGGAGCCCGCGGTCGCGGCCGTGTAGTACGACCCGTTCGGCTGGACCGCCGTCGCCCCGGCCGAGAGCGTCCCGGAGTACGTCCGGGCATAGCCGGTGCAGCCCGTCGGGGGCTCGGGGTTGCCGCCCCCGCCGTCGCTCGTGACGAGCGTGAGCCCGTACGCGGACAGGATCTCGCCCACGGGCTGGAAGTAGGTCGTGCCGCCGGACGAGCAGTTGCCCGACCCGCCCGACGTCACGCCCTGCGCCTGGTTGCCCGCGATGAGCGAGCCGCCGGAGTCGCCCGGCTCGGCACACACGTTCGTGCGGATGAGCCCGCTCACGGTGCCCTGCGGGTAGGTGACCGAGGCGTTGTACGCCTGGACCGTGCCGCAGTGCCAGCCGGTCGTGGAGCCCGACCGGCACACCGACGCGCCGACCGGCGCCTGCGTCGCCCCGGCCACGGCCACGCGGCCGCCCGCGTAGTTGTTCACCGCGCCCACCGGCGTGTTGCCCGCGTCGACCTGGACCCAGGCGTAGTCGTTGCCGGGGAAGCTCGACCCGCGGAACGTGCCGGCCGGGCCGGAGGTGCGCGCGCCGGTCGAGCCGCAGTGCCCGGCCGTGACGAACCCGCCCTGCACCGCGAACCCGACGGAGCAACGGCTGCCGCCACCGATCGTGTAGGCGTTGCCGCCGACGACGTCGATCAGCGGGTGCGGGGTCTCCGCCGTCTCCTCGTACGCCACCGCGTCCGCGGGCACGCCCGCCGCGGCGACCTGCGCGGCGACGTCGGCCTCGCCGCCGTCGCGCACGGAGACGACGACGCGGTTGCGCGTCACGTCGACGTACCAGCCCGGCAGCGCCGCCGGGTCGTCGGCGAGCGCGCCGTCGAGCGTCGCCCGCCAGGTCTCGAGGTCGGCGAGCGTGTGGTCCACGCTGACCGCTGTGGCGCCCTCGGCCTGCACCGCGCGAGAGTCGGCGGCGTCGGTGACGCCGACGTAGAGGACGTTCGCGGAGTCGTCGACCCAGGCGCCCGCGTAGTCCGCGCCCAGGCGGCGTTCGAGCGCCGCCTCGGTGCCGGCCGCGTCGGACTGGAAGGCGAGCCGCGTCCGTGCGTCCCGCGCGCTGAGACCCAGGTCGCGCTGCAGCGCGCGCTCCAGGCCGGGGGTCGTCTTGGGGACCGCGCGCACCGTCGCGCGCTGGTCCTCGGGGGCGGGCGTGCCCGCGACGGCGTGCGTCGCGGCCGCGCCCGTCAGGAGCGTCGCGGCGGCGGTGACCGCGGCGATCCTCCTGCGGAGTGGTCGTGTCATGTCGTCCATTCCCTTCGCCGGGCCCGGGTGGCCCGGTCGAAGGTCACGCTAGGGAGGCGCCATGCAGCCGCCCAGATCGCGATCAGGTCATACGCGGACGCTATGTGCGGGCTCGCCCCTACGCGATCTCCACCGGGTGCTCGGCACGCCACCGCCGGTAGCGCGGCGAGCGCTGCACGGCGTCGCGGTGCGCGCCCGCGGCCGCGCGCGCGATCGCGTCGACGGGCAGGCGGTCCGCCGCGTCGCGGCGCCAGCCGACGTGGTGCGTCCAGCGCAGCGGGGCGCCCTCGAGCGCGACGGTCCGCACGCCCGGCGCGTCCAGGAGCACGGGCTGGACGAGCGCGACCGCGTGCCCGCCGCGCACCTGGTCGATGCACGACGTCCGGTCCGACTCCCCCATCGCCCGCGGCGTGAACCCGGCACGTGCGCACGCGCGCACGAAGCACCGCTCGAAGCACCCGCTGCCCGGTGCGGTGAGCCACAGCGCGTCGGCGAGCTCCCCCAGCCCGACGGCGTCCCGCCCCGCCGCGGGGTGGTACTCGTCGACCAGGACGAACACCGGGTCGCGCGACACCTCCGTCCACACGAGCCCTCCGTCGGTCGGCGGCGACGCGTCGTCGCACAGGCCGACCAGCGCCACGTCGAGCGTCCCCGTCGCGAGCCGCTCCGCCGTCTCCTCGACGGACCACGACGTCGCGGTCGTGACGAGGAGGTCGTCGACGCCGAGCGCCGCGGGCAGCGCCGCGTGCAGCCGGCTCGCGAACAGCCCGCCGATCGCCGAGCTCACCGTCCCCACGCGGACGCTCCCCGTCGTCGTCCGGTCGCTCACGAGCCGCCGGGCGTCGTCGACGAGCGCCGCCATGGCGGGGAGCACGACGCGCGCGTGGCGCAGCACGAGCTCGCCGAGCTCGGTCGGTCGCGCGCCCTGGCGGTCGCGCGTGAAGACGTACCCGCCCAGCGTGCGGTCGATCCGGTTGAGCTGGGCGGTGAGGGCGGGCTGCGCCAGACCGAGCGACGCGGCCGCCTTGGTCACGCTTCCCGTCTCGGCCACCACGACGATCATCCGCAGGTGACGCACCTCGAGGTCCATGCCACCCGAACGTATCGGTGCCGCGCGGCCGTGTCTCGCGCGGTCCCGCGGCGGTCGCGCGACCGACCGTCCGCATAGGCTGCCCCCGTGAGCGCGCACGACGACGCGGGCGCGGCCCGGTCCCAGGACGGCCGTCGGCGCCGTGGGCGCGGACGACGCCAGGAGATCCTCGACGTCGCCGCGGCGACGTTCGCGACGCGCGGGTACCACGGCGCGTCGCTCGCCGAGATCGCCGACGAGGTCGGCATCTCCGCCCCGGCGATCCTCCACCACTTCCGGAGCAAGGAGGGCCTGCTCACCGCGCTCCTGCACGCGCGCGACGTCGAGGACGCGGAGAGCCCGGCCGCCGGTGCCGGGAGCATGCCGCTCCCCGAGGGCCTCGCCTTCCTCGACCACCTCGTCGAGACGGTCGCGCGCAACGTCGAGCGGCCCGGGATCACGCAGCTCTACGCGGTGCTCTCGGCCGAGTCCGTGACCGAGGGGCACCCCGCGCAGCAGTGGTTCCGCGACCGGTACGTCGGCCTGCGCGGCCTGGTCGAGCGCGCGCTCGCCGAGGCGTTGGAGCGAGGCGAGGTGCCCGCGGGCACCGACGTCGCGGAGACCGCCGCCGCGGTCGTCGCGGTCATGGACGGGCTCCAGGTCCAGTGGCTCCTGGACTCCGACGGCGTCGACATGGTCGCGGTGACGCGGCGCACGATCGACGCGCTGCTCGCCGCGCTCGGCGCACCGCCCCGAGCGGGACGGGACGGCCTGGCGACCGGGGCCTGAGGCCGGCGAGCCCGGCGCGCCCGACGACGCGGTGTGGCCGCGAACCGCGTCAGACGGCAGGGGCGAGGAAGCCGTCGCGCACGAGGCCCCGCACCGCGGGCAGCAGCTCACCCGCGAGGTCGGACGCGGGCACCTCGAAGAGGGCGGCGATCGCCCCCACGAGCTGCCCGACCGTCAGCTCGCCGTCGCTCGCCCCGACGAGCGCCGCGAGCCCGGTCGAGGCCTGCACGGCCCGCCCGAGCCCGTCGCCCTGCCGCAGCAGCACGACCGTCGGGTCCGGGGCGCCCGGCGTGTGGAACCGCTCCTCGGTCACGTCGCTCGCGACGGCGAGCCGCGCACCGGCGAGGGCGGCGTCGTCACGGGCCGTGAGCCAGTCGTGCGCCGCGAGCGACGCCGCGAGGTGCGCGCCGAGCGGCTGGCGAACGGGGCCCGTGTGCTCCTCGAGCCGGCGCAGCGTCGGGCGCGCGCCGTCGACCGGGCGACGCAGGGTGACGATCCCGAAGCCGACGGCCTCCACGTCGCGCGCCGCGAAGTCGTCGAGCCACGCGTCGTAGGCCGCCGCCCAGGCGGCGGGCTCGCGCTCCGGGGTCGTCCCGCCGTCGCGGATCCACGTCTCCGCGTACTCGGCCGGGTCCTGCACCTCGCGTTGGACCACCCAGCCGTCCAGCTCCGCCTCGTCGAGCCAGGCGCCGACGCGCTCGTCCCACGGGACGCCGCGGCGGTGCTCCCAGTTGCCGAGGAGCTGCGCCACGCCGCCGGGGGCGAGCACAGCGCCGACGCCCGTCACGAGGTCGCGCACGACGTCGTCGCCCGCGCGTCCGCCGTCGCGGTACTCGTACTCGGGCAACGCGCCCGCGCCGCCCGCGCGGGGCGTGATGACGAACGGCGGGTTGGACACGACCAGGTCGAACCGCTCGCCCGCGACGGGCTCGAGCATCGACCCCTCGCGGAGCTCGATCCGTGCGCCTGCCGCGGACCCGGCCGCGCCCTCCGGCGACGCCGCGACGAGCGCCGCGTTGAACGCCGCGAAGCCGAGCGCGCGGCGCGAGATGTCGGTGCCGACGACGGTCCGCGCGTGGCGCGCGGCGTGCAGGGCCTGGATGCCGCAGCCCGTCCCGAGGTCGAGCACCCTCCCGACCGGCGTCCGGACCGTCACCTGCGCGAGCGTCAGGGAGGCCCCGCCCGCGCCGAGCACGTGGTCCGGGGCGAGCCGCCGGCCCGTCGCGAGCTCGCCGAGGTCCGACGACAGCCACCACGTGACCGGGCCCGCCGCGTCCGACGACGCGTACGGCCGCAGGTCCACGACGGCACGCACGGCGTCGTCGTGCGCCGCGCCCGCCGCCTCGACCAGCCCGAGGCGCCGCGCGCCGTCGACCCCGGTGCGCCCGAGGGCGGCGTCCAGCCCGGCCCGGGGGACGTCGTCGCCCAGGAGGAACAGCGCGGCGAGCACGGCCGCGGGGTCGTCCTCACGGCCGCGCAGCGCGCGACGCGCCGGCACGGCCTGCTCGCGGTGCAGCGCGGCGGACGCGACGGGGCCGAGCACGCGCTCGACGCCGTCGACCGTGAAGCCCGCCGCCGTGAGGTCCGCGCCCAGCGTCGCCGCGGCCGCCGCGAGGTCGTCGGGGGCGAGGCCCGCGCCGGGCGGAGGCGGGCCGACGACGGCGCCCGGCGCGTCGGGCGTGGACGAGGCAGGAGCGGGGACGGCGGGAGGCATGGGTCCATCCTGGCCGATGCGCGCGGCCGGGACCGGTCCGCGCGGCCGGTGCAGGCCAACCCCTGACGCAGCGGACCCCGGCACGCCGAGGCGTGCCGGGGTCCGGAGGGAGCAGGGTCGTCAGCAGTTCTGCGTGCCGTACACCGCGACGTTCTGCGCGGAGGTCTGGAACGTCTCGTCGGTCATGGCCGCCGTGATGGAGGACATGTCGGCGCTGGCCGGGTCCTCGACCGCGGTCTTGAGGGTGTCGGTGAGCTGGCGGAAGACGCCGGTCACGTTGTCCCAGTCGGCGCTGATCTCGGCGGGAGCCTCGGCGGCCTCGAGAGACGCGGTGAACGTCTCGAACTGCGTCACGGCACCGGCCGGGTCGCTCGTGTCGATCGCCCCGAGCGAGCTCTGGGCGTCGATGAGGGTCTCGTACGCGGTGCAGAAGTCGCCCGACGCCTCGGTGTCGCCGGTCTCCTCCTCCGTGGGCTCCTCCGACGCCGAGGACTCGTCCTCGGCCGGTGTGGTCTCCTCCGACGCGGTGGTCTCGGAGTCGGTGCTCGCGTCGTCGCCCGAGCCGCTGCAGGCGGCCAGGCCGAGCACGAGCAGGGCGCTCGTCGCGAGGGCGGTCGTGCTCTTCGTGATCGTCAGTCGGTTGCGCATGGGACCCATGGTTTCCCATGCGGGCGCCTCGCGCGCCCCCAAACCGCCGAGGTGGGGACCCCTCCCCATGTGTCGAGCGCCACCGGGTGAACGTGGTCGGGCCCGACGGTCTAGCGGGTGCAGCCGGCGCGGAAGTAGTCCGTGACGGCCTGCGACGACGTCGTGAGCGCACCCGTGTCGATGCGCCGCCCGACGCGGTCGATCGCCCGCGACAGCTCACCCGTGTCGCCCGCGCCGGTCGCCTCGACCTCGTCGGCGATCATCGTGAGATAGGTCGTCACGACCGCCCAGTCCCGGGCGATCTCCTCGGGGGGCGTGGTCTCCGCGAGCGTGTCGCGCGCGGTCGTGAACCCGTCGACGAGAGCCTCGGGGTGCTCGACGGTGAGGTTGACCTGCGCCTTGGCCGCGGCGCCCCACGCGACCTCGGCGTCCCGGCAGACCGGGTCGACAGCGGTCCCCGCGGCGGGGTCCGCGGTAGCGCCCTCCCCCTCCACCCCCGGGTCGACCGGCGCATCCTCGTCAGGCGTGGTCCCCGGGGGGTCACCGGCACCCCCGTCGTCCGCGGGTGCGGCGTCGTCGCCTTCCGCCGCGGCGGGCGGGGACGGCGCGGCGGCGGGGGCCGCGTCCGGCAACGACACGACGTCGAACGCCCCGCTCGCGACGACGGCGAGGCACAGCCCGGCGACGACGGCGAGGACCGCGGCGTGAGCCACGGCGCGCACCGGTGATTGCATGGCCCCTATGATGACGCCTCGCGCGCGCGAGGCGAACCCCGCGGGCCGTCACGACCCACGGGGTTCCCCCGGCTCCTGCTCGTCAGCCCATCGTGTTGACGATGAGCCCGATGTGGGTGAAGAAGTTCATGGCGCCGAACAGCAGGAACGCCACGCCGGACAGGCCCCACGCCCAGCCGATGACCGCGCGGACGGCCCGGCCTCCCGAGCGCACGGCGAACGGGAAGAGGATCGCCCCGACGCCCACGAGCGCGATGAGACCCGACATGAAGATCGCCTCGACGAGCGGGTAGGCGGCGAACGCACCCGAGATGGGCTCCTCGGGCGGTGCGGCGAAGAGCTGGTAGGTCACGCCCGCGACGGCGATGGCGACGAGACCGAGGCCCATGCCGAGCACGAACACCGAGACCGGCCGCGCGACGGCCTGCAGGTGCTCGGTCGCGTCCGCGCGCTCCAGGGCCGCTCGGCCCCGGGTCCACAGGTAGAAGGCGGCCGCGAGCAGCAGCACGCCGAACGCGAGGCTGGTCTCGCCGAAGATGATGTTGTCGAACGGGAACCCGCCCGCGGCGAGCGGCCACGTGAGCGTCATGTGGAGCCCGGTCGCCGTGAGGATCGCACCGAGCACGCCGAACGCCAGGGACCAGCCCTCGACGACGACCTTCCCCGGCGATCGCAGCAGCTCGCGCCCCAGCATGACGAGCAGGATCAGCCCGGCGCCCACGGCGACGGACATCACGGTGTTGTACGTGGGCATCTGCGCCCAGTCGATGACGAGCCCCTCGGCGGCGACCATCCTTGTCCACTCCTCGTTCGTTCCACGGGCCGCACTCACGACCCGAGGCGATAACCATACGCACGTATAGGTTATTCCCCACCCCTTGCGCCAGGTCCGCCCGAGCTGCCGAAGCAGGGCCTGCGACGCCGAGGTAGAACCGTGGTCGGCCGAGGTAGAACCGTGGCCATCCGAGGTAGAACCGTGGTCCGCCGACGTAGAGCTGTGGTCGTGCCGGACGGCGGGTTCGCCCGCCGGGGCCGGGGATGGTCGCTCGACCCGTGCTGGCCCGCGCGAGGCATCTCACGGCACTGCAAAGGACGAGTCGACACCGCGGGCAGTCGCCCGGGTGAGCCACGACCGGGGCGAGACGACGCCGGGCGGG
>JAQSXO010000121.1 GCA_029256625.1 Cellulosimicrobium sp.
CGGGTGCCACGTGCACGTCGCCGTCGCGGACGACACCGAGGGCGTCGCCGTCCTCGACCGCATCGGGCCGTGGCTCTCCACGCTCCTCGCGCTGAGCACCAACTCCCCGTTCTGGCAGGGCCAGGACAGCGGGTACGCGAGCTTCCGGTCCCAGGTCTGGTCGCGCTGGCCCACGTCGGGGCCGACCCGGGCGTTCGGCACGCCCGAGGCGTACCGGGAGGCGGTCGACGGGCTCGTCGCGACCGGCACGATCCTCGACGAGAACATGGTCTACTTCGACGCGCGGCTGTCCTCGCGCTACCCGACGGTCGAGATCCGCGTCGCCGACGTCTGCCTCGACCCCGACACGGCGACGCTCCTCGCAGCCCTCAGCCGCGGCCTCGTCGAGACCGCGGCACGTGACGCCGCGGACGGCGTCGCACCCCCGGAGCTCCGCCCCGAGATCCTACGGACCGCGTCGTGGCGCGCCGGGCGCTCGGGCCTCGAGGACGACCTGGTCTCGCCGCTCACGTGGCGCCCCGCCCCGGCGCACGACGTCGTCGGGCTGCTCGTCGCGCACGTCCGCGACGCGCTGGTCGACGCGGGCGACCTCGACGCCGTGACGGAGCTCCTCGGACGCCTCTGGTCCGGCGGGAACGGTGCCCAGCGCCAGCGCGCGTGGCACGCGGCGGCCGGCGGGGACCTGCGCGCCGTCGTCGAGGAGGCCGTGAAGGTCACCCACTCCTGATCGACGCGAGAGCGGCGGGTGCGGTGCGCGGCGCCCCGGCACGCTCTCGCGTCAGACGGTGACCGCGGTGCAGGCCGCGAGCGCCTCGAGGGTCGTGGTCGCCACGACCTCGGGCGGGTCGCCGCCCGCCCAGGCCTGCCCGTGCGAGACCCACGCCGTGCGCACACCCGCCGCTCGCCCGGCCGCGACATCGAGGTGGGCGGCGTCGCCGACCATCCAGACGGACGCGCGGTCCGCGTCCCGCGCGCCGACGCGGTCGAGC
The DNA here is from genome assembly GCA_029256625.1 of Cellulosimicrobium sp. Taxonomy (GTDB): domain Bacteria; phylum Actinomycetota; class Actinomycetes; order Actinomycetales; family Cellulomonadaceae; genus Cellulosimicrobium. Next base: position 990 of record JAQSXO010000121.1, read on the forward strand.
GCGATCTCGAGCAGGCGCGGGTCCGGCTTGGCGACGCCCTCCTCGTCGGAGACGACGATCGCGTCGACGTGCGGCTCGACCGCGCAGCGGGCGATCTTGCCGCGTTGCTGCGCGGACGTGCCGTTCGTGACGACGACGACCCGGTCGCCGCGGTCGCGCAGCGCGTCGAGGGCGTCGAGCACGCCGTCGTAGGCGCGCACGTGCTCGAGGATGCCGTGCCGGAAGCGGGTCACCACGGCGTCCAGGTCCGTGTCGCCGCCCAGCCCGAGCCGGTCGACGACGACGCGGGCCACGTCGCGCTTGGGCGCGTGGCCGCCCTGGTCTGCCGCGACGATCGCCGCGAGGTCGGACGCGTCACGCCCCGCCTGCGCGACCGCCTCCCCCGCCCAGGCGGCAAAGGCGTCGTCGCGCCCGACGAGCGTGTTGTCGAGGTCCAGGAGCCAGATCACGTGCCGGACCCTAGCGCGCCGCGCCCGGGTGTCGCCGCGGTGTCCGCGCCGGCAGCGCGGTGCTCCGGCGGCCGTCCGGGGTCGGCCGTGCGCGGACCGCCCCCGCTCAGCCGCGCGCGTGCGCCGCGAGGGCGTCCAGCACGTCGCGCGCGACGTCGGCCGCGGTGAGCCGGTACGCCGAGGCGATCTGGTCGCGCGTCGCGTGGTCGAGGAACTGCGCGGGCAGCCCGAGCGCGCGCACGGGTGTGCGGACCCCGGCCTCCGACGCGCGCTGCGCGAGGAGCGCGCCCACGCCGCCGTCGGCGACGCCGTCCTCGACGCTCACGACGAGGTCGTGATCGCCCGCGAGCTTGACGAGCGCGCTCGGCATCGGCAGGACCCACGTCGGGGATGCGACGGTGACGTCGACCCCGTGCGCCGTGAGCGACTCCGCCGCCTCGAGGGCGACGCGCGCCATCGACCCGGGGCCGACGAGCAGGACGCGGGCACGCGGGGCCGCGTCCGAGGCCGCCTCGTCGGTCGAGCCCGCGGGTACCGCGAGCAGGTCCACGCCGTCCACCGTGTCCACGGCGGGCAGGGCGTCGGACAGCGCCCCCTTGGGGTAGCGCACGACCGTCGGGGCGTCGTCGACGTCCACGGCCTCGCGCAGCGCCGTCCGCAGCGTCTCCTCGTCGCGCGGCGCGGCGAGCCGCAGGCCGGGCACGATGCGCAGCATCGCCATGTCCCACATGCCGTTGTGGCTCGCGCCGTCGTCGCCCGTGATGCCCGCGCGGTCGAGGACGAACGTCACCCCGGCCTTGTGCAGGGCCACGTCCATGAGGACCTGGTCGAACGCGCGGTTGAGGAACGTCGCGTACACCGCGACGACGGGGTGCAGCCCGGCGAACGCCATGCCCGCCGCGGAGGTGGCCGCGTGCTGCTCGGCGATGCCGACGTCGAACGTGCGCTCCGGGAACGCCTGCGCGAACGGCTTGAGGCCCACGGGCTCGAGCATCGCCGCGGTGATGGCGACGACGTCGGACCGGCGGCGGCCGATCTGGACGATCTCGTCCGCGAAGACGCTCGTCCAGCCGAAGCGCGACGGCGCGACGGGCAGCCCGGTCTCGGGGTGGATCTTCCCGACGGCGTGGAAGCGGTCGGCGACGTCCTGCTCGGCGGGCGTGTACCCGCGCCCCTTCTCGGTGATCGCGTGGACGATCACGGGCGCCCCGTACGCCTTGGCCCGGCGCAGCGCGTGCTCCATGGCCTCGACGTCGTGGCCGTCGACGGGGCCGACGTACTTGATGCCGAGGTCCTCGAACATGCCCTGCGGGGCGACGACGTCCTTGAGGCCCTTCTTCAGGCCGTGCAGCCACTCGTAGGCGAACCGACCTGGCGCGCCGGACCGGTTGAGCGTCCGCTTGCCCCACTGCAGGAAGCTCTCGTAGCCGTGGGTGGTGCGCAGCGTGGACAGGTGGTGCGCGAGCCCGCCGATCGTGGGCGAGTAGGAGCGGCCGTTGTCGTTGACCACGACGACGAGGCGCCGGTCCTGGCTCTCGGCGATGTTGTTGAGGGCCTCCCACGCCATGCCGCCGGTGAGCGCGCCGTCGCCGATGACCGCGACGACGTGGCGGTCGGTGAGGCCGCGGACCACGTTCGCCTTCGCGATGCCGTCGCCCCACGAGAGGGCGGTCGACGCGTGCGAGTTCTCGACGACGTCGTGGTCGGACTCGGCGCGCGACGGGTAGCCGGACAGGCCGCCCTGCTTGCGCAGCGCCGAGAAGTCCTGGCGCCCCGTGAGGAGCTTGTGCACGTAGGACTGGTGTCCCGTGTCGAACACGAACGTGTCCGTCGGCGAGGAGAACACGCGGTGCATGGCGATCGTGAGCTCCACGACCCCCAGGTTCGGGCCGAGGTGCCCCCCGGTGCGCGAGACGGAGTCGACCAGGAACGCGCGGACCTCGGCGGCGAGCTCCCGCGCCTGCTCGGGGGTCAGCCGTTGCACGTCCTCGGGCGAGGTGATCGTGCCAAGCAGGCTCATGCAGATGCTCCGTTCCGTTCCCGTGCGACCAGCCCGACAACTCTAGGCCGTCCGGGCTGGTGACCTGCGCACCGGTGCGCGGGGCGACGGGACCTTCACGCCATTGACCCACACTCCGGCGCCCGACGCACGGACCGCGCGGCGGTGGAATCCCACTTCCGCTGTGCGGACAACGGCGAGTCCCGACCTCGTAGGATGGGGGCATGCGCTTCCTGCCTGGCCAGTCCCCCGCGACCGACCTCACGTACGGCGACGTCTTCCTCGTCCCGTCGCGCTCGGAGGTCGCGTCGCGCTTCGACGTCGACCTCTCCTCCACCGACGGGACGGGCACCACGATCCCCGTCGTCGTCGCGAACATGACCGCCGTCGCGGGCCGCCGCATGGCCGAGACGGTGTCGCGTCGCGGCGGCGTCGCGATCATCCCGCAGGACGTGCCGACCGACGTCGTCGCCGACGTGGTCGCCGACGTGAAGTCCAAGGACCCCGTCATCGAGACGCCCGTGGTCGTCGGACCGCACGACACCGTCCACACCGCCCTCACCCTCATCGGCAAGCGCTCGCACGGCGCCGCGGTCGTCGTGGACGGCGGGCGGCCCGTCGGCGTGATCACGGAGGCCGACTGCGCCGACGTCGACCGCTTCACCCAGGTCCACCAGGTCATGACCACCGACCCCTTGGTCCTCGACGCCTCCGTCCTCGACGGCGGCCGCGCCGGGCTGGAGGCCGCCTACGACCAGCTCCACACCGCGCGCCTCAAGGTCGCGCCCGTGACGCGCGACGGGGCGCTCGTCGGCGTCCTCACGCGCAAGGGGTCGCTCCGCTCGTCCGTCTACGCACCCGCGCTCGACGCCCAGGGGCGCCTGCGCGTCGGCGCCGCGGTCGGGATCAACGGGGACGTCGCCGCCAAGGCCAAGGAGCTCCTCGCGGCCGGCGTCGACGTGCTCGTCGTGGACACCGCGCACGGCCACCAGGCCAAGATGCTCCAGGCGCTCGACGCCGTCCGCTCCGTGGGCCCCGACGTCCCCGTCGTCGCGGGCAACGTCGTCACGGCGGACGGCGTGCGCGACCTCGTCGCCGCGGGCGCCGACATCGTCAAGGTGGGCGTCGGCCCGGGCGCGATGTGCACGACGCGCATGATGACCGCCGTCGGGCGACCGCAGTTCTCGGCCGTCCTCGAGTGCGCGGCCGCGGCGCGCGAGCTCGGCAAGCACGTGTGGGCGGACGGCGGCGTGCGCCACCCGCGCGACGTCGCCCTCGCGCTCGCCGCGGGCGCCTCGCAGGTGATGATCGGCTCGTGGTTCGCCGGCACGTACGAGTCGCCGGGCGACCTGCACGACGACGGGACCGGCCGGCTCTACAAGGAGAGCTTCGGCATGGCGTCGGCACGCGCCGTGGCCGCACGGACCGCGGGCGGCTCCCCGTTCGACCGCGCGCGCAAGGCCCTCTACGAGGAGGGCATCAGCTCGGGGCGCATGTTCCTCGACCCGCAGCGCCCGGGCGTCGAGGACCTCCTCGACCAGATCACGTCGGGGCTGCGCAGCTCCGCGACCTACGCCGGGGCGTCCAGCCTCGCGGAGTTCGCCGACCGCGCGGTCGTGGGCATCCAGTCCGCCGCGGGCTACGAGGAGGGCCGCCCGCTCCCGGTGAGCTGGTGACCGCCGACCCGGCGGGCTCGCGCCCGGCCGCGCGCGAGCAGCTCGCCGCGCTCGCGCGCGACGGCGGGGCCTGGCCCGAGCCGTGGCGCCACGCCGTGGGAGCCCTGCGCGACGACGCCCGCGGCGCCGCCGTGCTGCTGCTGTTCGGCGTGCTCGACCGTGTACCTGCCGAGCACGCGACGGCCTCGGTGCCACGCGACCTCGACGTGCTCCTCCTCGCGCGTGCCGCGACGCTCGGCCACCACCCCGGCCAGGTCGCCTTCCCCGGAGGGCGGCTCGAGCCCGAGGACGACGGCCCGGTCGGCGCGGCGCTGCGCGAGGCCGAGGAGGAGACGGGTCTCGAGCCCGACGGCGTCGACGTGCTCGGCACGCTCGGCGAGCTGCCCGTGCCGGTGAGCAACCACCTCGTGACCCCGGTCCTCGCGTGGTGGTCGCGCCCGACGCCCGTCCGTGCGGTCGACGCCGCCGAGTCCGCGCACGTGTTCCGCGTCCCCGTCGCCGACCTCCTCGACCCCGAGCGGCGTCGCACGGTGACGGTCCGGCGCGACCGGCGCGTGCACAAGAGCCCCGGGTTCCTCGTCGAGGCGGACGGGCGCGAGCACCTCGTCTGGGGGTTCACGGGCGGCATCCTCGACGCGCTGTTCGACCGGCTCGGCTGGACCGAGCCCTGGGACCGGACGCGCACGCTCGACGCCCCGCTCTGACCCGACGGCGCCGTCGCGTCAGGAGGGCTCCTGCGCCGACGGGCCGGAGAGCCGGCGGCCGAACCCGGGGTCGTCCGTGAGGGTCGCGTACGAGCGCCGCACGACCTCCTCCAGGACGGCGAGGTCGACGGCGTCGAGGTCCTTCACGTAGACGCAGCCCTTGCCCACGGTGTGCGGGCCCAGGCGGTCCAGGAGCGCGGCGTGGGCGTCGACGCCGTCCATGAGGTACACGGTCGTCGCCGCCTTGCGGGGCGAGAAGCCCGCCGCGGCCATGTCGCCCTCGCGACCGCTCGCGTAGCGGTAGTGGTACGTGCCGAACCCGACGATCGACGAGCCCCACATCCGCGCGGGCTCCCCCGTGACCCGACCCATGAGCTCGACGAGCCGGAGCGCGTCGCGGCGCCGCACGGGATGGGCCACCGACCCGAGGAACTCCTCGACGTCGGCGCCGGTGGGCTGGGTCGTGTTCTCGCTCGCCATGCCCCAGTCTCTCGTGGCCCGGCATCGTCACGCGAGACGGGTCCGCTTCCGAGACGACGACGGGGCGCCCACCTCGAGAGGTGAGCGCCCCGCCGGGGTGCGGCGTCGGGGCGGACCCGACGCGCTACCGGTGGCTCACGCCACCAGGGAGCGCAGCACGTACTGCAGGATGCCGCCGTTGCGGTAGTAGTCCGCCTCACCGGGCGTGTCGATGCGGACGACGGCGTCGAACTCGACGCTCGTCCCGTCGGTCTTGGTCGCGGTGACCTTGACGGTCGACGGCGTGGTGCCCTCGTTGAGCGCCGTCACGCCGGCGATGTCGAACGTCTCGGTCCCGTCGAGGCCGAGCGACCCGGCGTTCTCGCCCGCCGGGAACTGCAGCGGCAGGACGCCCATGCCGATGAGGTTCGAGCGGTGGATGCGCTCGAAGCTCTCCGTGATGACCGCCTTGACGCCCAGGAGCGCCGTGCCCTTGGCGGCCCAGTCGCGCGACGAGCCGGAGCCGTACTCCTTGCCGCCGAGGATGACGAGCGGTGTGCCCTGCGCGGCGTAGTCCTGCGCGGCGTCGTAGATCGTGTCCTGCGCACCCTTGACGAAGTTGAAGGTGTAGCCACCCTCGACGCCGTCGAGGAGCTGGTTGCGCAGGCGGATGTTCGCGAACGTGCCGCGGATCATGACCTCGTGGTTCCCGCGACGCGAGCCGTAGGAGTTGAAGTCACGACGCGAGACGCCGTTCTCCGCGAGGTACTTGCCGGCGGGCGAGTCCACCTTGATGGCGCCCGCGGGGCTGATGTGGTCCGTCGTCACCGAGTCGCCGAGCTTCGCGAGGACGCGCGCGCCGGAGATGTCCGTCACGGGCGACGGCTCCATGCCCATGCCCTCGAAGTACGGGGGCTTGCGCACGTAGGTCGACTGGGCGTCCCAGGCGAACGTGTCGCCCTCGGGCGTCTCGAGCGCGCGCCACCGGTCGTCGCCGGTGAAGACGTCCGCGTAGTCCTTGGTGAACATGTCGCGGTCGATCGACGCGTCGATCGTCGCCTGGACGTCCTCGGGCGACGGCCAGATGTCCTGGAGGAAGACGGGCTCGCCGTGCGGGTCCGTGCCCAGGGGCTCCCCGTCGAAGTCGAAGTCCATCGTGCCGGCGAGCGCGTAGGCGATGACCAGCGGCGGCGACGCGAGGTAGTTCATCTTCACGTCGGGGTTGATGCGCCCCTCGAAGTTGCGGTTCCCGGACAGCACCGAGACGACCGACAGGTCGTGCTCGTTGACCGTCGCGGAGATCTCGTCCGCCAGGGGGCCCGAGTTGCCGATGCACGTCGCGCAGCCGTAGCCGACCAGGTGGAAGCCGAGCTTCTCCAGGTACGGCCAGAGGCCCGACTTCTCGTAGTAGTTGGTCACGACCTGCGACCCGGGGGCCATCGAGGTCTTGACCCACGGCTTCGACGCGAGGCCGCGGTCCACCGCGTTCTTCGCGAGCAGCGCCGCCGCGAGCATGACCGACGGGTTCGACGTGTTGGTGCACGACGTGATCGACGCGATGACCACGTGGCCGTGGTCGAGCTCGGTCGACGTGCCGTCCTCGAGCGTCACCGGGACGACCTTGTGCGGGCGCTTCGCGCTGTCGGCGTGGCCCGGCGCCACCGGCTGGTCCGACGGGTCGTCGTGCGCCGCGGCGGCGATCGGGTCGGACGCGGGGAAGGTCTCCTCGACCGACTCGTCGAGGCCCGTGAACGGCGCGGCCTCGCCCGCGTCGACGTAGTCGAGGATCGCGGACGCGAACGACTCCTTCGCCTCGCCGAGCTCGATGCGGTCCTGCGGGCGCTTCGGCCCGGCGATCGACGGGACGACCGTCGAGAGGTCGAGCTCGAGGTACTCCGAGAACACCGGCTCGACGTAGCTGTCGGACTCGGGGTCGAGCCACAGGCCCTGCTCCTTGGCGTACGCCTCGACGAGCGCGAGCTGCTCGTCGCTGCGGCCCGTGAGGCGCAGGTAGTCGATCGTCACGCCGTCGATCGGGAAGATCGCCGCCGTCGAGCCGAACTCGGGGCTCATGTTGCCGATCGTGGCGCGGTTCGCGAGCGGCACCTGGGCCACGCCCGCGCCGTAGAACTCGACGAACTTCCCGACGACGCCGTGCTGGCGCAGCATCTGGGTGATGGTGAGC
>JAQSXO010000122.1 GCA_029256625.1 Cellulosimicrobium sp.
CCGGCGTCTCGCATGCTGACACCGCGGGACGCGACGGCCTGACAGAATGTCCGGCGTGACGCACGCGAGCATCGACCACCAGGCCACCCGCATCGTCGTCCTCGGAGGCGGGCCCGGAGGCTACGAGGCCGCTCTCGTCGCCCGCCGGCTCGGCGCCGACGTGACCGTCGTCGAGCGCCACGGCCTCGGCGGCGCGGCCGTGCTCACCGACGTCGTCCCCTCCAAGACCCTCATCGCGACCGCCGACTGGATGACCATCGCCGAGCGCGCCGCCGAGCTCGGGATCCGCCTGCCCGTCGACACCGCCAAGGCGCAGCACCCCGCGATGCGGCGCCACATCGTCGACCTCGAGGCCGTGAACACGCGCGTCATGGCGCTCGCGGCGGCGCAGTCCGCGGACATCCACGCGCGCCTCGAGCGCGAGGGTGTGCGCGTCGTCATCGGCGCGGGTCGCCTCGACGGCCCGGCGCGCGTCGTCGTCGACTCGCCCGACGGCGCGGACGGGCCCGTCGTGCTCGACGCCGACGTGATCCTCCTCGCGGTCGGCGCGACGCCGCGCGTCCTGCCGACGGCGCAGCCCGACGGCGAGCGCATCCTCACGTGGACGCAGCTCTACAACCTGTCCGAGCTCCCGGAGCGGCTGATCGTCGTCGGGTCGGGCGTCACCGGCGCCGAGTTCGCGGGTGCGTACAACGCGCTGGGGTCCGACGTCGTGCTCGTGTCGAGCCGCGACCGCGTGCTTCCCGGCGAGGACGCCGACGCGGCCGAGCTGCTCGAGGGCGTCTTCCGCTCCCGCGGCATGACGGTCATGTCGCGCTCGCGCGCCGAGTCCGCCGAGCGCACCGAGGACGGCGTGCGCGTCACCCTGTCCGACGGCCGCGTCGTCGAGGGCTCGCACGTGCTCATCGCCGTCGGCGCCATCCCGTCGACGAGCGGCCTCGGCCTCGAGGAGGCCGGGGTCCGGCTCACCCCGAGCGGGCACGTCGAGGTCGACAAGGTGTCGCGCACGTCCGTGCGCGGCATCTACGCGGCCGGCGACTGCACCGGTGTCCTGCCGCTCGCGTCGGTCGCCGCGATGCAGGGTCGCGTCGCCATGTCGCACGCGCTCGGGGACGCCGTCGTGCCGATCAAGCTGCGGACGGTCGCGGCGAACATCTTCACCGCGCCGGAGATCGCGACCGTCGGGTACAGCGAGGAGCAGCTCAAGGCGCAGAGCAGCAAGTACGTCACGACCGTGCTGCCGCTCGCACGCAACCCGCGCGCCAAGATGCTCGGCATGCGCGACGGCTTCGTCAAGCTCTTCGCCCACCCCGAGGCGGGGGTCGTTCTGGGCGGCGTCGTCGTCGCGCCGCGCGCGAGCGAGCTCGTGTTCCCCATCACGCTCGCCGTGTCGCACCGGCTCACGGTCGACGACGTCGCGTCGGCCTTCACCGTCTACCCGTCGCTGTCCGGCTCCATCGCCGAGGTGGCGCGCATGCTGCACCACCGCGAGGACTGAGTCGCCGGCCTCAGGTGAGCGTGGCGACGAGCCTTCGCGCGCTCGCGCCCGGGTCCTCCGCGCCGGTGACGAACGTGCGGTGCGCCAGGTCGCGCGTGCCGACGTCGTCGAACCACTCGGCGAGGAAGTCGTGGCCGTCGCGGACCCAGTCCGTGCCCTTCGACGCGACCGACCGCGACCGCAGCACCGTCAGGGCGTGCTCGCGGTCGGTGCCGGGCAGGACGAGGACGACGTGCGGCACGGGCGCGAGCGCCGCACGGACGCGGTCCCTGCACGCCGGGTCCATGTACGACGCGTGCCCTGCACCGAGCGCGAGCACCGCGCCGGGGGGTGCTCGGCGACCGCGCGCTCGACGGCGTGAGCCCGCGCCGGCTCCCACTCCCGCTCCGCCGCGACCCTGCCGACCACCGCGATGCGCTCGACGAGCCGGTCGACGCTCCACCCGACCTCCGGGTAGTAGTCGTCCGCGACGGCGTCGAGGTCGACGAACGCGACCCCGAGCAGCCCAGCGACGAGCTGGCCGAGCGTGGACTTGCCGGTGGCCGCAGGGCCGAGCAGGACGAGGACCGGCGCGACGGCGCGGCCGTCCGCCCGCTGCCGCGACACCTCAGAGCCGGCCGTCCAGGCGCAGCGTCCCGTCTGCGAACGCGAGCTCGGTGAGCTGGAACCCCGGGAAGGTGTGCTCGAGCACGCCGCCGAGCAGCGCCTGCACGTCGAGCGCAACCCGCGCCTCGGGCAGCACGCGCACCGCCTGAGGCGGCAGCCCGTGCGAGCGCAGAGCACCTTGGAGCGGCGCCTCGACGAACCCGAGCAGCTTGTGCGCGGGCAGACCGGCGGCGTTGGCCTCGACCGCGAGCACGGCGGTGCCCGCCACGACCGACTCGACGTGAAGCGTCGCCCGCACCACGGGGACCAGGCGGGCGGCGAGCTTGAGCGCCGACGGCGGGTCAGGCACCTCGCGCAGGTCGACGACGACCCGCACGTCGTCACCCTCGCTCGTCACGGAGCGCACGTACGGTGGCAGCCCGCCCGTCGCGCGCGCGATCTCCACGGCCTCGGTCACGGTCAGCTCGATGCGCATCCCTCGACCCTAGCGGTCGGTCGCGCGCGTCAGTCGTGGGCGCGGAGCTCGGCGAGCAGGGGGCGGTGGTCGGAGGTGGTGACGTCGAGGACCTCGAACGAGCGGAAGGTCACGTCCTCGGAGCCGAAGACCCAGTCGATGCGATGGGCGGGCGCGACCGAGGGCGACGTGAGCGCGTCCGGGTCGCCCGCGGCGTCCTGACCGCTCTCGAGGCCCTGCTCCTCGAGGAAGGCGATCTCGTCCCAGCCGGGCTCGGCGTTGAGGTCCCCCGCGAGGACGTACGCGCCCTCCACGGGCTCGTCGGCGAGCAGCGTCTCGAGCTGGTCGAGCCGGGTCGGCGTGCTCTCCTCGCGGTGCTGGAGGTGCACCGACGTCACGCGCACGGGGACGCCCGCGGCGTCGAGCGTCGCGGAGATGGCCGAGCGCTCCTGCGGCCCTGCGCCGTACGGCAGGGCGTGGCGCGCGACGTCGTCGAGGTCGCCGCGCAGCGGGTCCCACAGGAGCGCGTTGCCGAACTGCCGGTCGGCCGCGGGGACGAAGGCGACGCGCATCCCGGTCTCGCGCGCGAGGTAGGTCGCCATGTCGGCGCCGCCGCCGAGCACCCAGCCGCGGGACACCTCCTGCAGGGTGACGACGTCGGCACCCGAGTCCTCGATGGTCGCGACCATCTCGTCGAGCCGGACCGACGGGTCGGCGCTCACGCCGTAGTGCAGGTTCCAGTCGAGCAGGCGCAGCTCGCCGACGGGGTAGTCGGCGACGGCCGACGTCGTCGTCGGCACGTGGACCTGCGTGACGCCGACGAGCGCGAGCACCGCGACCGCCCCGCCGAGAGCGAGAGCAGGGACCCGCGAGGCATCGGCGGGGGTCGTGCCCGACGCCGCGGGGTCGCCCGTGGGGTCCGACGCGCCCCGGGTGCGAAGACCGGTGACGACCGCGGGCACGGCGAGCGCGAGCGCGGCCGCGACGGGGACGAGCGTGTGGGGGACGGGGAGCGGGACGTCGTACTCGAGCTGGTACCCGAGCAGGGGGACGGCGGTCGTGAGCCCGGCGACGCTGGTCGCGCCCGCGAGGCGCAGCCACGTGAGCGGGCGCGCTGTCTTCGTCAGGGCGAGGGCGAGCGTCCGCGCGGCCGCGGGGACCAGCAGCACGAGCAGCGCGAGGAGCGCCCAGCCGCCGACCGTCCCGGGGCCGTCGAGGCGCGGCACCGCGAGGAAGACCACGGCGACGCCGGCGACGAGCACGGCGGGGGACACCCACGGCGACCCGGGCCGCGCCGACCGGCCCGACCACGGGACGAACCACGCGGCGAGCACCGCCGCGACGGCGAGGCCGGCGACGGCGAACGGCAGCGCGACGCCCGCCTGGGACGCGGCGAACGCCGGGTTGGCGAGCACCTGCACCGCGAGCGCGACGAGCGGGCCGAGCACCCACAGCCCGCGCGCGCCCGGCCACGCGGCGCGGCCCCGCAGCACCCAGGCGCACGCGACCGCGGCGCCGGAGACGACGACCGTCACGACCCACGCCGCGACGTCGGATCGCCAGTAGGCGTCCCACGTGCCGAGGACGGCGCTCAGCGCACCGGCGAGCAGGGCGCCGAGCACGACGCCGAGCGCGACGAGCGACCCGCGCGCGAGGCGACCGTCCGGCCGGACCGGCGGAGGCTCCGGCGCGCCGTCGGGTCCGGGCGCGGGGTCGAGGTCGGTGCCGTCGCGGGCCGGCGTCCCGCTCGCGAACGCGGCCACGAGCACGAGCACGCCGATCCCGAGCGCGACGCTCGCGAGCCCGACGCCGTAGCGCACGAGCCCGAGGTCCACGCCCGCGGCGATCGCCGCGCCGAGGCCCTGGAGCGCGAGGCGGGCCACGACGAGCGCGGCCACGGCGAGCAGCACGACCCTCCCCGTGAGCTCGAGGCGCGCCGCGATCATCACGACGAGCACGCCGGGGGCGGCGTACGTCGCGAGCGCCGTGAGGGCCACGGTGACGACGCCCGCGGAGAACGCGTGGTCGAGCAGCGGGCCGCTCGACCGCACGAGCTCGACGACGATCGCGGTGACCGCCACGACGAGCAGGAGCGGGACGACGGTCGCGCGGTCGAACCGGGCGGCGCGCCGGGGAACGGGCCGGACGGACGGGGGCTGCGCTGCGCTCACGAGGCACGACGCTACCGGGCGGGCGCTGTGATCCGCACCACACGATCGGGTCTTCCGTGCCAGACTGGGGGATCGGCTGCGACGGCGCGCCACCACCTCGGCGCGCGAGGAGGCGAGGACGTGGAGACGACCGCTGGGATCTCCCCGCACGCGCAGGGTGCCACGAGCACCCCGACCGCGACGGACGGCGGGCAGGCGCGCATCGGGCACTGGGTCGCGGGTCGTGCGCGACCCGACGCCGAGCGGTACGGACCCGTCCACGACCCGGCGACGGGCGCGGTCACGGGGCGGGTGGCGCTCGCGTCCGCCGCGGACGTCGACGCCGCCGTCGCCGCGGCGCGCGACGCGTTCCCCGCGTGGCGCGCGACGAGCGTCTCGCGGCGCGTCGAGATCCTCTTCGCGTTCCATCAGCTCCTCGTCGACCACCGCGACGAGATCGCGGCGGTCGTGAGCGCCGAGCACGGCAAGGTGCTGTCCGACGCGGCGGGCGAGGTCGCCCGCGCCCTCGAGTGCGTCGAGTTCGCGTGCGGGATCGGTCAGCTGCTCAAGGGCGGGTACACCGAGCAGGCGTCGTCGGGCGTGGACGTGCACGAGGTGAAGCAGGCCCTCGGCGTCGTCGCCTGCATCACGCCGTTCAACTTCCCGGCCATGGTGCCGCTGTGGATGATCCCCAACGCGATCGCGTGCGGCAACACGGTCGTGCTCAAGCCGAGCGAGCGCGACCCCTCGGCGTCGCTCGTCGTCGCGCGCCTGCTCCAGGAGGCCGGCGTGCCGGACGGCGTGGTGAACGTCGTGCAGGGCGACCGCGTCGCGGTCGAGCGCCTGCTGGAGCACCCCGACGTCGAGGCCGTGAGCTTCGTCGGCTCGACGCCCGTCGCGCGGCACGTCTACGAGACGGGGACGCGGCACGGCAAGCGCGTCCAGGCGCTCGGCGGGGCGAAGAACCACATGGTCGTGCTGCCCGACGCCGACGTGGACGTCGCGGCGGACGCGGCGGTCTCCGCGGCGTACGGGTCGGCGGGCGAGCGGTGCATGGCGGTCTCCGTGCTCGTCGCCGTGGGCGCGGTGGCCGACCCGCTGGTCGAGGCGATCCGCGAGCGCGTGGCGCGCCTCGTCGTCGGGCCGGGCTCCGACCCCGCGTCGCAGATGGGCCCGCTCATCACGGCCGAGCACCGCGACCGCGTCGCGGCGCGCGTCGGCACCGCCGCCGAGGAGGGCGCGACGCTCGTCGTCGACGGGCGCGAGGCCCCCGACGGTGCGGGGGCCAGCGCTCCCGAGCTGGGTCAGGGGTTCTTCCTGCACCCCACGCTCGTCGACCACGTGCGCCCCGAGCACACGGTGTACCGCGAGGAGATCTTCGGGCCCGTGCTGTCGGTCGTGCGCGCGGAGTCCTACGACGAGGCCGTCGGGCTGGTGAACGACAACCCCTACGGCAACGGCGCGGCGATCTTCACGCGCGACGGCGGCGCGGCGCGCGCGTTCGAGGTCGACGCCCGGGCGGGCATGATCGGCGTCAACGTCCCCATCCCCGTGCCGGTCGGCTACTACTCGTTCGGGGGCTGGAAGAGCTCGCTGTTCGGGGACCTGCACGTCTACGGCCCGGAGAGCGTGCAGTTCTACACGCGCACCAAGGTCGTCACGACGCGCTGGCCCGACCCGTCCACGGCGGGCGTCGACCTCGGCTTCCCGCGGACCCGGTGAGCGCCCGATGACGACGGAGGAGCTCGCCCGGCGCACGTCGAGCACGCGCGCCGACGACCGCTACGTCTTCCACTCGTGGTCCGCGCAGGGCGCGATCGACCCGCTGCCCGTCGCGGGCGGGGAGGGCGCGTGGTTCTGGGACGAGGACGGCAACCGTTACCTCGACTTCGCGTCCCAGCTCGTGAACCTCAACCTGGGCCACCAGCACCCGCGGCTCGTCGCTGCGCTCCAGGCGCAGGCGGGCCGGCTCGCGACCGTCGGCCCGACGTTCGCCAACGACGTGCGGGGCGAGCTCGCCCGGCTGATCGCGGAGCGCGCGCCCGGCGCGCGGGCCGGCGGGTCGGCGGACGCGACCGGCGACGAGCGACGGTGGCGCGTCTTCTTCACGAACGGCGGGGCCGACGCGGTCGAGAACGCGGTCCGGCTCGCGCGCCTGCACACGTGCCGCGCGAAGGTGCTCGCCGCGTACCGGTCGTACCACGGCAACACCACCACGGCGATCTCCCTCACGGGCGACCCGCGGCGCTGGCCCAACGAGGTCTCGCCCGACCCGCACGTGCGGCACTTCCTCGGCCCGTACGCCTACCGCTCGGCGTTCGGGGCGCACGACGACGCGGAGGAAGGCGTGCGCGCGCTCGCCCACCTGCGCGAGGTGGTGCAGCTCGAGGGGCCGGGGACGATCGCGGCGATCCTGCTCGAGACGATCGTCGGGACCAACGGCGTGCTGATCCCGCCCGACGGCTACCTCGAGGGCGTGCGCGCGCTGTGCGACGAGCACGGGATCCTCCTGGTGACCGACGAGGTCATGGTCGGGTTCGGCCGGGTGGGCGAGTGGTTCGCGGTGGACCGGTGGGGCGTCGTGCCCGACCTCGTGACCTTCGCCAAGGGCGTGAACTCCGGCTACGTGCCGCTGGGCGGCGTCGTCATCGGGGAGCACGTCGCGCGGACGTTCGACGACCGCGTCTTCCCCGGCGGCCTCACCTACTCCGGCCACCCGCTCGCGTGCGCGGTGGGGGTCGAGTCGGTCCGCACGTTCGAGGACGAGCGGATCCTGGAACGGGTCCGGACGCTCGGCGCGGACGTCATCGGCCCGCGGCTGCGCGAGATCGCGGACCGGCACCCGAGCGTCGGCGAGGTCCGCGGGCTCGGGTTCTTCTGGGCGGTCGAGCTCGTGCGCGACCGGGAGACGCGCGAACCGCTCGTCCCGTTCAACGCGAGCGGGCCCGCCGCCGCGCCGATGGCCGCCGTCGTCGCCGCGGTGAAGGAGCGCGGCGTGTGGCCGTTCGTGCACTTCAACCGCCTGCACGTCGCGCCACCGCTCGTCACGTCCGCCGACGACCTCGAGCACGGCCTCGCTGCGATCGACGCCGCCCTCGACGTCGCCGACGAGCACACCGAGGCGGTGCGGGCGTGAAAAGGGCCCGGTCGTCGCCTCGAGACCGGGCCCATCTCATGCCCACAACAGGAGACCGGAGACCCGAGGAGGGTTCATGACCACCGTGCGAGCCGCGCTCACCCAGGTCCGCTGGACGGGCGACAAGGAGTCGATGATCGACGTCCACGAGAAGCACCTGCGCGACGCCGCCGACCAGGGCGCGAAGCTCGTGTGCTTCCAGGAGCTGTTCTACGGGCCGTACTTCTGCCAGGTGCAGGACGCCGCGTACTACGCGTACGCCGAGTCCGTCCCCGGGCCCACGGTCGAGCGCTTCTCGGCGCTCGCGGCCGAGCTGGGGACCGTCGTCGTGCTGCCCGTGTACGAGGAGGAGCAGCCGGGCGTCCTGTACAACACCGCGGCCGTGATCGACGCCGACGGGCGCTACCTCGGCAAGTACCGCAAGA
This sequence comes from Cellulosimicrobium sp., assembly GCA_029256625.1. Classification (GTDB taxonomy): domain Bacteria; phylum Actinomycetota; class Actinomycetes; order Actinomycetales; family Cellulomonadaceae; genus Cellulosimicrobium. The sequence goes on from JAQSXO010000122.1 coordinate 8,270, forward strand.
CGCACATCCCGCACGTGCGCGGGTTCTGGGAGAAGTTCTACTTCCGTCCCGGGAACCTCGGCTACCCGGTGTTCGACACCGCCGTCGGGCGCGTGGGCGTCTACATCTGCTACGACCGGCACTTCCCCGAGGGCTGGCGCGCGCTCGGCCTGAACGGC
>JAQSXO010000123.1 GCA_029256625.1 Cellulosimicrobium sp.
TGCGGGCCGGGGGAGCCGAGGTGCGCGGCCGCGCGTGCGACGTCGGCGAGCGCCTGCCCGTACGTCGCGGCGTGCTTCGAGCGCGCCGCGCCGAGGGCGGCGAGGACGTCGGTCGGTGACGTGCGCCAGCGCCGCGCGCTCGACGCGGCGGTGAAGAACGCGCCCGTCGCAGCGGGGTCGTGGCCGAGCGCGGCGAGCCACGCCGCGGGGGCTCCGGGGGAGGACTCGGCGACCGCCGCCGCGAGCCGGGCGCCCTCGTCGCGTGCCGCCTCCTCGTCCACGCCCGCGGCGCGCGCCGCGGCGTCGAGCGCGTCGAGCGCCGCCGCGAGGGTCGGGGTCACCTGGCCGGTCACGGTGCCTCCAGTCGTCCTGGCTCCGACGTCGGGGCGTTCGGCGGCTGGGGCGTGCCCTGGCCGGCGCCCGGGTCGAGCGCGATCGACGAGTCGCGGAACTTCTCCGCGAGGAACGCGCCGTGCGCGACGAGCGCGGCGGCGTCGGCGCGTGAGACCGCGTCGGAGATCTTGTCGAGCGTGACGCCGAGCAGGTCGAGCTGGTCGCACAGCAGCATGAGCGACGTCTTGCCCTGCGCGACGACCCGCCGGTCGGCGAAGTCGCGCGGCAGGCGCAGGTACGCGCCGACGGCCTCGGGCAGGTAGCTCGTGGCCGTCGCGACGACGGTGTGCGCCTGCTGCGAGCCGCCGCCGAGGCGGTCGAGGCGCGGCACCATCTCCTCGACCGTGCCGGTGATGCGGTGCACGCGCGCCGTGACGGCGGGCGGCACCCGCCCCTCGATCTGCTGCTCCACGCGCTCGACCGAGGCGAGGATCTCGGTCGACGTCGGCGGGGCGGGCAGCTCGAACGCGGGCTCGGGCGCGGGGGACCGGCCGCCGAGGCGGCCGATCACGTCGGAGAACCAGCCCATCTAGCTCGGGGTCCGATCTGTGGTGCGGGGAGCGGCGGTCAGGCCGCGGGAGGACGGGGGGCGTGCGTCGCCAGGGGTCACAGGCGCCCGATGTCGAGCGAGCCGTTGCCGACCTGCGACTGGTCGGAGCGGCGCGCGCGGTCGAGGTACTCGTTCGCCTTGGTCGTCTCGGTCTCGAGCACCCCGATCGTCTGCGCCATGGAGTCGAGCGCCTGCGTCTTGAAGGTCGAGATCGAGTCGAGCGTCGCGTAGATGTTGGCGAACGCCTGCTGGAGCTGGGGGAGCCCGACCGTCGCGCTCGCGGCCTGCTGCTGGATGCTCGCCGACTGGTCGGCCAGCATCTTCGAGGTCGAGGCGATCATGTTCGACGTCGTCGTGTTGAGCGCCGTGATCTGGTCCAGCACGAGCTTCTGGTTCGCGAGCGCCTGCGCCACGATCACGGCCGTGCGCAGGGCGGAGACCGTCGTGGTCGTCGCGCGGTCGACACCCTTGATGAGCTCGACGTTGTTCTTCATGATGATGTCCATCGCGAGGTAGCCCTGGATGGACACCGCGAGCTGCGTGAGCAGGTCCTGGTGCTTCTGGCGGACGTAGAACAGCACGTCCTCGCGCAGCGCCTGGGCGCGCTCCGGGTCGCTCGCCTCGAGCTCGGCGATCTTCGTGGAGAGCTCGGTGTCGAGGCGCTCGGCGATGAAGATGTACTGGTTGAGGCGCGCCATCGAGTCCCAGAGGTTCTGCTTCTCGAGGTTGAGCGCGGCGTTGTCCTTGCGCAGCTCGTCCTGGCCGTTGTAGAGCGACTGGACGATCGCGTTGAGCTGCTTCTGCGAGCTCTCGTAGCGGCGGAAGTAGTCCTGGAGCTTCCCGCCGAACGGGATGAGACCCAGGAACTTCTTGCCCATGCTCGCCTCGCTCGGGTCGAGGTCCTCGACCGTGCGGCGCAGCTCGAGCAGCGACTTGCTCACCTTGGAGCTCTCGGAGACGCCGCCCTCGCGCAGCTCCCGGACCGGCATCTCGAGCATGCGGTTCGAGACGTCGGAGGCCGCGCGGATGTCCTTGTCGCCCATCTTGCGGATGTCGTCGGCCTTCGCCGCGAACTCGGGCGAGCGCGTGTCCGTCGCGAGGAGCTGGTCGAGGTAGGAGGAGACCTTCGACTGGAGGCCCGGGATCGCGGCCTCGTCGACGCGGGGCGCGAGCGACGGCGCCTGCGTGGTGGCGACGGGCTTGACGGGCTCCGGGGCGCTGAGCGTGAGCGTCTCCGTCGGGGCGGGGGGCTGGAGCGGTGCTGCCTCGGTCATGTCGGTCCTTCGCTCGTGCGTGCCGTCGGACGCCGTCGGTGGCGGGTGGGGGCGGCCCTCGCGAGCTCCCCCTCGACCCGGGCGAACCGGGCGGAACCGGCCTGCGCCGGTCGGCCGAGTATATCTACGACGGGTGGCCTGATCTTTACTCTTTCCGGGCATCGGGTGGGTGAGAACTCCCCATGCCAGACCCAACGTCCGGGCGGCCGATGAGTTCCGCCCGCCCGCGGCGTCGTCCGTGTGCGAGAGCTCACCGCGCGCGTCCTCGAAGGAGGTGCGCGCCGCCGCCGACGAAGGGAAGAGAGATGCAGCTCGCCGGGAAGAACGCGGTGGTGTACGGCGCCGCCGGGTCGATGGGGTCGGCGGTGAGCCGCGCGTTCGCCGCGGCGGGCGCGCGCGTCTTCCTCGCGGGACGCACGGCCGCCACGCTCGACGCGCTCGCGGAGGAGATCCGCGCCGCGGGCGGGCAGGCGGACGCCGCGGTCGTCGACGCGACGGACAAGGAGTCGGTCGACGCGCACGCGGCCGGGGTGGTCGAGCGGGCGGGGAGCCTCGACGTGTCGTTCAACGCCGTCGCCTACGACGTGCTCCAGGACGTCCCGCTCGTCGACATGTCCCTCCAGGACTTCGTGGCGCCCATCGTGTCCGCGACGACGACCCACTTCCTCACCGCGACCGCCGCGGCGCGGCACATGGTCGCCCAGAGGTCTGGGGCGATCGTCATGCTCTCGTCGACGGCCGCGCGAGAGTCGCGGCACGAGATGGGCGGCTTCAGCCTCGCGTGCGCGTCGATCGAGACGCTCGTGCGCAGCCTCGCCGGCGAGGTCGGCCGGCACGGCGTGCGCGTCGTCGGGCTCCGGCCCAACTTCACGCCCGAGACCGTCGGCGCGTCGGACGACGACCTCCCTATGCTCGTGAAGGACACGCTGCTCGGCCGCCTGCCTCGCCTGTCCGAGGTCGCCGGCACGGCCGTGTACCTCGCGTCCGACGCCGCGGGGGCGACGACGGGGGTCGTCGTCGACCTCTCGTGCGGGGCGATCGTCTGAGCGCCGGCCGCGTGCCCACACATGTCCCCGGCCCCGCCCACGTCCCGGAGGCCGCCCGCGTACTCGTCGCCGGACCGCACGTCGCGCACCTCGCGACCGTCCTGCCCGACGGCGGCCCGCACGTCGTGCCCCTCTGGGTCGGCTGGGAGGGGGACCGGCTGGCGTTCCTCACGGGCCCCGGCTCGCGCAAGGCCCGCAACCTCGCGCGCGACCCGCGCGTCGCGGTGTCCGTGACGGAGACCGGGAACCCGTACGTCATGGCGACCCTGCGCGGGCACGTCGTCGAGGTGCTGGACGGCGACGTGGGCTGGGCCGTCGTCGACCGCCTCTCGGTCCTCTACACCGGCGGCCCGTACCCGCGCGGGGAGGAGCGGCACGCGTACCTGGTCGAGATCGACCACGCGACCGCACCGTCGTTCGGCTGAGGAGTGGTGCCCCGAGCAGGACCCGAACCTGCAACCTCCGGATTCCCCGGTGCGGAACGTCTCGACGCGGGTCCGCCGACGCGCGCGAATGGGCCGACACGCACGCCATGGTCGTCATCAAGCCGCTGACGTCGCCGTACCGCCGGCACGAGCTCATCGTCTGGCTCTGCGTCGAGGACGTGTTCCGCACCATCCCGCGGCGACCGCAACGGCGCTGATGACGGAGCGAAGCGCCCGCGCCCTGCTTCGGGGGCGGGGGCGAGGGCGTGGCTCGATGCAGGGGTGCCGTCGGGGCGGCGGGTGGTTGCCGGTGCCGCACCAGCAGGGGGCAGGGCTGCGGCACCGGCTGACTGACACGGTAGGGGCCTCATGGACGGGCGTCCAGTAGGCGGAGCGGGTGAAGTCGACCTGGGTCCCTGGCCGAGAGAGCGCTTACCGGAGAGACTGTCGGCATGGGGCTGAACTGGAGGAGCACGGAGCAGGGCGCGTTCGAGGCGCAGGCGCGTGAGGGCGTGTACCGGATCGTGGCGCGCGGCACGGAGTGGTGCTTGGAGAAGCCGCACCCGACGCCGGGCCGGATCGGCGGGTTCGGGTCTCCGGCGGAGGCGATGGCCTGGGGTGAGGACCTGCACCTGGCGGCGTCGGGCCCGCGGGTGCGCACCCCGCAGGCGTCATGGCCCACCGTGGACGAGCTCGCCCGGGTGGTCCACGTCCAGCCGTCCGTGCTGCGCTCCTGGCTCGCGGTGCACTCGGGCGGGTCGACGAGCCCACGGCGGCGGATCGACCCGGCGACACAGCAGAGGATCCGGGCCTTCTACCAGCACGACGACATCGTCCAGTAGGTCACCGAACATGCCGAGCGCCCCGCCCTCGCCAGGAGGGTGGGGCGCTCGGGTCTGATCGTCTAGCGCAGGAGTGCGTCGACGCGCTCGGCACAGTCGCCGCCTGCGCGCATGGCCTCGTCGACCACCACGGCGGCGAGTTCACGGAGCCGCACGTTCTTGTCGTTCGACGCGTGCTTGAGCCGTCGGAACGCTTCGTCCGGATCGATGCCGTGGGCAGCGATCAGGATGCCCTTGGCCTGCTCGATCGTTCCGCGGTTCTCGGCGGCGGCCGCGATGTCGCGCTGTGCCCGTTCCTGAGCGCGTGCGGCGACGTGTCTGGTGACGTCGAGGAAGTAGCCGAGCAGCTCGACGAGCACGCCGGTCTCCCGGTCGCGGCGGCCTTGCCCGATGAGGACGACGACCCGTTCGGCCCCGCGGGCATCCATGATGCGATGCATGCTCGAGAAGGGCTCACCAGACAGGCTCGCCGCTTCGAGGACCTGGCGCACGCCGTCGCGGTCATCGGGGTGCTTGTGAGCCAGGACGAGCTCGGTTGTGGGGACCACCTCGCCTGGGTTGAACCCGTGGACTCGGAACGTCTCAGACGACCACCACCACGTGTCAGTGGCCAGGTCCAAGCGGAACTGGCCGATGCGCTGAACCGCAGGGCGGCTCACCGGTTTCTTGGTGTGGGTGTGGTCGTCCACGGACATCTCGTGCTCCATCTTCTTCAGAGGATGAGGAGCCAGGTCCAGACTCAACACTTCGACCGTACTCCCGAAGTGCCGGGGCCGACAGGTGGCGTGCATCGCGGGACCGTTCTTACTGTGGAACGCGGCCGAGGTGCCGCAGGGGGCACCGGCCAGTGAAGACGCTCGCGGCCGGTGCACCTCTTCGTCGGCCCCACCGCCCGTCGGACATCGAGGGCGCCCCGCCGCCGTGCGCTGGCACGGTGAACTGGGTGCGCTCATGTCCGAGCTCTCTCGCAGGAATCGACTTCGCATGAGTGTCATCGAAAAGTGGATCAGCGTCTCGTGCCCGGACTGCGGCGCGCCGGCGCGCGCCCGCGTCCTGCACATCGTCGCCTGGGGCGCGATCCCAGGTGCTGCGACTCCCCACCACGTCCACATCGTCTGCGAGCACCTGTGCGCGATCTCCGGGTACGAGGCGAAGGAGGCGGTGCGCAACTGCCCGCACTGCGAGGAGCGGATGGGCTGACGGCCCCCGACACGAACGACCGGAGCGGGCGGTGAACGGACGCGGCGCTGGGCCGGCTGCAGCCAGCCCAGCGCCTCAACGAGCTCACGTCTGAGCCCCGGCAAGGGGCCCGAAGCCTCTTCTCAACCACGAGACCGTCACCACGACGATCGTCGCACGGCAACGGTCGCCAGATCGTGTGGTGCCATCCACCTGGAGCCGCCACGTCGGACGAGCGGCAGCGCGGTCCTCTGCAGGTCAGGTGAACTCGCTCTCGCGGTACGGTTCCGGTGGTGCCCCGAGCAGGACTCGAACCTGCAACCTACGGATTAGAAGGCCGTTGCTCTATCCATTGAGCTATCGAGGCGCGCGCCCATCGTAGTGGGCGCCGGGCGTGCTCGGGAGGTGAGGCCGTGGTGACGGACGCGCAGGTGGGGTGGTCGCGCGTCGTGCGGCGCGTGCGTTTGGCGGGGCCCCCGGCAGCCGTCACTATGAACCAGTGAGAACCCCAGACGCCGCCACGAGCGACGCGAGCCCCTCCGCGCCCGGCCGGTCGCCGGGCTCGTGGCGGCCCGCGCAGGCGACCGAGGAGCTCGGTGTCACGGTCTACGACGTCGCGCGCGACCTGCGCCGCGACGTGGCGGACGTGCGTCTCCCGCTCGCGATCGACGGCGCGGCGGAGTCGGACGCCTCCCGGCGCCGGCTCCTCACGCAGCTCGACGAGCACCTGCTGCCGCGGCTGCGCGAGCTGTCGTCCCCGGCGATCGTCGTGATCGCGGGGTCGACGGGCGCGGGCAAGTCGACGCTGTACAACTCGCTGCTCGGCGAGGAGGTGTCGCAGGCGGGCGTGCTGCGCCCCACGACGCGCGAGCCGGTCCTCGCGTTCAACCCGCTGGACGCGGACGTGATCGTCGAGGGTCCGGTGACGCGCGTGGCGCGCGTCGTCGACCACGACGGCGTCCCGCGCGGCACGGGCCTGCTCGACGCCCCGGACCTCGACTCGCTCCTGTCGGAGAACCGGGACACCGCGGGCCTGCTGCTCGAGGCGGCCGACCTGTGGCTCTTCGTCACGACCGCCTCGCGCTACGGGGACGCGCTGCCGTGGCAGGCGCTGTCGCGCGCGAAGGAGCGCGGGGCGAGCGTCGCCATGGTGCTCAACCGTGTCCCGCGCGAGACGCTCACGACGATCCGCGGCGACCTGCTGCAGCGCCTGCGCGACCACGGCATGGACGGCACCCCGCTGTTCGTCGTGCCCGACGTCGGCCCGCACGAGGGCCTGCTCGACCGCTCGGTCGTGGCGCCCGTCGCGCGCTGGCTGACGATGCTCGCCGGCCCGGACCGCTCGCGCGCGGTGATCGTCCGCACGCTCAAGGGGGCGCTCGGCGCGCTGCCCGACTGGGTCACCGGGGTGTCCGACGCCGTCGAGCAGCAGGTGGAGGCGGCGGCGGACCTGCGCTCGGCCGTGGAGAAGGTGGTCCCGTCCGTGCGCGACGCCGCCCGGCAGGCGGCCCTCGACGGGGCCGTCGCGCACGGGTCGCTCGAGGCGCGGTGGGCTCAGGTGACCGGCGCCGAGCGCGTGGACCGCGTCAAGGTGCGCGGCGGCGTCGCGAGGTCGTCCAAGCGCCGTGGCCGGGCGCGCGACGTCGTGCTCGCCCCGCTGCTCGAGGAGACGCGCGGCGCCGCGCACCGCACGCTCGCGGCGGACGGCGTCCTCGCGCACGACGCGCTGCGCGCGGCCCTCGACGGGGACCGCCCGCTCCCGGGTGCCGTCGACGTCCTGCCGACCGAGGAGGACGCCGCGGCGCGGCGCGAGGCCTCGGCAACCACCCAGGTGCTCCAGTGGTCCCGGCGGGCGGAGCAGGTCGTCGCCGAGCTCGCCGCGCCGACGGCGACCGAGTCCGGGCGCGGCGCGGTGAAGGCGTTCGGCGAGACCGGCCTGGCGGCCCTCCTGCTCGCGGGCGCCGCGGGCAGCGACGACGCGGCCCGCCTCGTGCGGACGGTCCTGGCCGGCACGGGCGAGGACGCGCTCGCGGCGCTGCGCGACGACCTGGCCGACCGGGCCGCGACCATGGTGGAGCGCGAGGCCGAGCCCGTGCTCACGGCGCTGGCCGACCCGGCGCTCGCCGCCGACGCGGCCGTCGGGCTGCGCCTACGACTCGCCGAGCTGAGGAGGCTCATGTGACGTCCCACGACGCCCAGCTGCGCGCCCGGGTCGACGACCTCGCGCGCGCGGTGGACCTCGCGGGGGACCGCCTCGACCCCGCGGTCGCGGCCCAGGTGCGCGACGCGATCGGGGGCGTGCGCGAGCGCCTCGCGCTCGGCGTCGACCACACGGTCGTCGCGCTCGCGGGCGGCACCGGGTCGGGCAAGTCGAGCCTGTTCAACCGCGTGTCGCGCCTCGACTTCGCGGACGTCGGCGTGAAGCGCCCGACGACGGCGCGCGTCACGGCGTGCTCGTGGAGCGACGCCGCGGCGGCCCTGCTCGACTGGCTCGCCGTGGACCCCGAGCGCCGCATCACGCGCGACGGCGAGCTCGACGCCGAGGACGAGTCGGCCCTCGGCGGCCTCGTCCTGCTCGACCTGCCGGACCACGACTCGATCGAGCCGGCGCACCGTGACGTCGTCGACCGGGTGCTCCCGCTCGTCGACCTGCTCGTGTGGGTCGTGGACCCGCAGAAGTACGCGGACGACGCGCTGCACTCGGGCTACCTCCAG
>JAQSXO010000124.1 GCA_029256625.1 Cellulosimicrobium sp.
GACCTGTGGCCCGCGGACGACGTGACCGGCACCGGGCCGCCCCGCCCCCTGAGGCGTGAGGCCGGGAAATGTTCAACGGTTGTTTCGAGTTGTCGCGAGGATCCGGGGCGCGCGCTCCGGACGGGAATGAGGTTCGGTGAACGCGTTGTCCCCTGCTCACACGCCCCTGGACTGGACGGACCTGGACGACCGGGCCGTCAAGACGATCAAGGCGCTCGCCGCCGACGCGGTGGAGAAGGTGGGCAACGGCCACCCCGGCACCGCGATCTCGCTGGCCCCGGCCGCCTACCTGCTGTTCCAGAAGGTCATGCGCCACGACCCGTCGGACGACCACTGGGTCGGCCGCGACCGGTTCGTGCTCTCGGCGGGCCACTCGTCGCTCACGATCTACCTCCAGCTCTTCCTCGCCGGGTACGGCCTGGAGATGAAGGACATCGAGGCGCTGCGCACCTGGGGCTCCCAGACCCCGGGCCACCCCGAGTACAAGCACACCCGGGGCGTCGAGATCACCACCGGACCGCTCGGCCAGGGCCTCGCCTCGTCCGTCGGCATGGCGTTCGCGGCGCGCCGCGAGCGCGGCCTGCTCGACCCGTCGACCGCCCCGGGCGAGTCGCCGTTCGACCACCACGTCTACGTCATCGCGTCCGACGGCGACCTGCAGGAGGGCGTGACGAGCGAGGCGTCCTCGCTCGCCGGCCACCAGCAGCTCGGCAACCTCGTCGTCATCTGGGACGACAACAAGATCTCCATCGAGGACGACACGGACATCGCGTTCACCGAGGACGTCCTCGCGCGCTACGCGGCGTACGGCTGGCACACCCAGCGCGTCGACTGGACCAACGGCGGCACCGGCTACGAGGAGGACGTCGACGCGCTGCACGCCGCGGTCGAGGCCGCCAAGGCCGAGACGGGCAAGCCGTCGATCATCGCGCTGCGCACGATCATCGGCTACCCGTCGCCGACCAAGCAGAACACCGGCGGCATCCACGGCTCGGCCATGGGCGCCGACGAGATCAAGGGCCTGAAGATCGAGCTCGGCCTCGACCCCGAGGCGAGCTTCGCGATCGACGACGAGGTGCTCGCGTACACGCGCGCCGTAGGCGAGCGCCAGAGCGACCGGCGTGGCGCGTGGGAGACGGCCTTCTCGGCGTGGAAGACCGCGAACCCGTCCGGCGCCGAGCTCCTCGGGCGCCTCGCGAACCGTGAGCTCCCGGCCGGCTGGGAGGACGCGCTGCCGACGTTCGAGGCGGGCAAGGCCGTCGCGACGCGGTCCGCGTCGGGCAAGGTCCTCACCGCGCTCAAGGACGTGCTCCCCGAGCTCTGGGGCGGATCCGCCGACCTCGCCGGCTCGAACAACACGACCATGGACGGCGAGCCGTCGTTCGTGCCCGTCGAGCACGCGACCAAGAAGTTCCCGGGCCACGAGTACGGCCGCACGCTGCACTTCGGCATCCGCGAGCACGCCATGGGCGCGATCCTCAACGGCATCGTCCTGCACGGCGGCACGCGCGCCTACGGCGGCACGTTCCTCCAGTTCAGCGACTACATGCGCCCCGCGGTGCGCCTCGCCGCGCTCATGGAGATCCCGACGACGTTCGTGTGGACGCACGACTCGATCGGCCTCGGCGAGGACGGCCCGACGCACCAGCCCGTCGAGCACCTCGCCGCGCTGCGCGCCATCCCGGGCCTCGACGTCGTCCGTCCGGCCGACGCCAACGAGACGTCGTGGGCGTGGCGCACGATCCTCGAGAACACCGAGCGCCCGGCGGGCATCATCCTCACGCGCCAGAACGTCCCGACGTTCCCGCGCGGCACCGAGGGCTATGCCGACGCGTCGGGCACCGCTCGCGGCGGCTACGTGCTGCTCGACACCGACGGCACGCCCGACGTCATCCTCATCGGCACCGGCTCCGAGGTGCAGCTCGCCGTCGAGGCGCGCGAGATCCTCGCGGGCGAGGGCGTGCAGGCGCGCGTCGTCTCCCTCCCGAGCCGCGAGTGGTTCGACGGCCAGGACGCCGCCTACCGCGAGTCGGTCCTGCCGTCCGGCGTCCGTGCGCGCGTGTCCGTCGAGGCGGGCGTGGCGCAGGGCTGGCGCGAGCTCGTCGGCGACGCGGGTCGCTCGGTGAGCCTCGAGCACTACGGCGCGTCGGCCGACTACCAGGTGCTGTACCGCGAGTTCGGCATCACGTCCGAGGCCGTCGCCTCGGCGGCGCGCGAGTCGATCGCGGCCGCGCGCGGTGGCGACACCCCGGGTGCCGCGCCGACGCCCTCGGAGGGCGGCACTGGCGACCAGCGCTGACCCTTCGTAGATTCCGAGGTGGGGCCGTGCGCGGCCCCACCTCGGAACTGGCCCGGGAACCGGCCGCCGTGCGCGACGTCCCGGGAGCACGCCCGCAGCGAGAGCACCACCGAGAGGAAGTCCGATGACGCAGTCCCCCACCGTCCCCGGCCCCATCGAGCAGCTCACGGGAGCGGGCGTGTCCGTCTGGCTCGACGACCTCTCGCGAGAACGGCTGCGCACCGGCAACCTCGCCGACCTCGTCACGACGCGCGGCGTCGTCGGGGTCACGACGAACCCCACGATCTTCGCGTCCGCGCTCGCGAAGGGTGACGCCTACGACGCGCAGCTCGCCGAGCTCGCGCCCGCCGGCGTGGACGACGCCGCCGTCGAGGCCGCCGTCGAGCGGATCACGACGGACGACGTGCGCGCCGCCGCCGACCTGCTGCGTCCCGTGTACGACGCGACCGACGGCGTCGACGGGCGCGTGTCGATCGAGGTGGACCCGCGCCTCGCGCACGACGCCGACAAGACGGTCGTCACGGCCGAGCGCCTCTGGGCCACCATCGACCGGCCCAACGTCTACATCAAGATCCCCGCGACCGTCGCGGGCCTCGACGCGATCTCCCGCACCCTCGCGCAGGGCATCAGCGTCAACGTGACGCTCATCTTCTCGCTCGCGCGCTACCGCGCGGTGATGGAGGCCTTCGCGATCGGGCTCGAGCAGGCCCGCGCGGACGGCATCGACCTCGCGCCCGTCGGCTCCGTCGCGTCGTTCTTCGTCTCGCGCGTGGACACCGCGGTGGACGCCGCGCTCGAGAAGGTCGGCACCCCGGAGGCGCTCGACCTGCGCGGCCAGGCCGCGATCGCCAACGCGCGCCTCGCGTTCGAGGCCTACGAGGAGTTCCGCCAGACCGACCGGTGGCGCTCGCTCGCCGCGTCCGGCGCGCACCCGCAGCGCCCGCTCTGGGCGTCGACCGGCGTGAAGAACCCGGAGTACCGCGACACGATGTACGTCGACGAGCTCGTCACCGACGGCATCGTCAACACCATGCCCGAGGCGACGCTCCAGGCGTTCGCCGACCACGGCGTCGTGACGGGCGACACGGTCACCGGCACGGCGGCCGCGGCGCGCCGCACGCTCGAGACCGTCGACTCCTTCGGCGTCTCCCTCGTCGAGGTCACCGACCGCCTCGAGGAGGAGGGCGTGCGCAAGTTCGAGGACAGCTGGACCGAGCTCCTCGCGACGACGCGCGACAACCTGCGCCGCATCGCCTCCTCCTGACCCCGGCGCGCCTGACCGCCGTGCGGCGGTCAGGCGTCCGACCTGCGGGAACGACGACGCGACGACGCACGCCGCCCGTATCATCCGCAGACGCCTCAGCCTTCTGCAGTCCTCCCGACCCCTCCTCGAAACGGAACGGTGCCACCAGGTGAGACCGGCCAAGATCACGCCAGAGCACAACCCGCTGCGCGACCCCCTCGACCTGCGCCTGCCGCGGATCGCGGGCCCCTGCGGGCTCGTCATCTTCGGCGTCACGGGCGACCTCGCCCGGAAGAAGCTCATGCCCGCGGTGTACGACCTGGCCAACCGCGGCCTGCTCCCCCCGGGCTTCGCGCTCACGGGCTTCGCACGCCGCGACTGGGAGGACCAGGACTTCGCGCAGGTCGTGCACGACGCCGTCAAGGAGCACGCGCGCACGCCGTTCCGTGAGGCGACGTGGCGGCAGCTCGCCGAGGGGATCCGGTTCGTGCAGGGCACGTTCGACGACGAGGACGCCTTCGAGCGGCTGCGCGAGACCGTCGAGACGCTGGACGCCGAGCGCGGCACGGGCGGCAACCACGCCTTCTACCTCTCGGTGCCGCCGAGCGCGTTCCCGGTCGTGTGCCGGCAGCTCTCCCGCTCCGGGCTCTCCCGCTCCGAAGGTGACGCCTGGCGCCGTGTCGTCATCGAGAAGCCCTTCGGCCACGACCTCGAGAGCGCCCGCGAGCTCGACGCCGTCGTGTCGGAGGTCTTCCCGCCCGACTCGGTCTTCCGCATCGACCACTACCTCGGCAAGGAGACGGTCCAGAACCTCCTCGCGCTGCGGTTCGCCAACCAGATGTTCGAGCCGATCTGGAACGCGAACTACGTGGACCACGTGCAGATCACGATGGCCGAGGACATCGGCATCGGCGGCCGCGCGGGCTACTACGACGGCATCGGCGCCGCACGCGACGTCATCCAGAACCACCTGCTCCAGCTCCTCGCGCTCGTCGCGATGGAGGAGCCCGTGTCGTTCGACGCACCGTCGCTGCGCGCCGAGAAGATCAAGGCGCTGTCGGCCGTGCGCCTGCCGCGCGAGCTGTCCAAGCACACCGCGCGCGGCCAGTACGCGGCCGGGTGGCAGGGCGGCGAGGAGGTCATCGGCTTCCTCGACGAGGACGGGATCCCCGCCGACTCGACGACCGAGACCTACGCCGCGATCCGCGTGGACATCGACAACCGCCGCTGGGCGGGCGTCCCGTTCTACCTGCGCACGGGCAAGCGCCTCGGACGCCGCGTGACCGAGGTCGCCGTCGTGTTCAAGAAGGCCCCCCACCTGCCGTTCGAGACGTCGCAGGCCTCCGACCTGGGCAACAACGCACTCGTCATCCGCGTCCAGCCCGACGAGGGCGTCACGATGCGCTTCGGCGCGAAGGTCCCGGGCACCGCGATGGAGGTCCGCGACGTCACGATGGACTTCGGGTACGGGCACGCGTTCACGGAGTCCTCCCCCGAGGCCTACGAGCGCCTCATCCTCGACGTCCTCCTCGGCGACCCGCCGCTCTTCCCGACGCGCGAGGAGGTCGAGCTGTCGTGGAAGATCCTCGATCCGATCACCGCGCACTGGGCGGCCAAGGGCACGCCCGACCAGTACCGGTCCGGCACGTGGGGCCCGGAGTCGGCCGACGCGATGCTCGCGCGCGACGGCCGTTCGTGGCGGCGCCCGTGACGGCCGTCCCGGCGTCGGCCCCGCGGAGCGCGGCGCCCCCGAGAGAGACCCACCGACCCCGTCGTGCCCCGCAGGGCGGCACGACCCTCCGACCGGCGAGGACCCCGCGATGATCATCGACCTGCCCGACACGACGACGAACGCCGTGAACAAGCGGCTCGTGCGGCTGCGCGACGAGGGCGGGGCGATCGCGCTCGGTCGCGTCCTCACGCTCGTCGTCATCGCGCGCGAGTCCGACGTCGAGACGTCGATCGAGGCGGCGAACGACGCGAGCCGCGAGCACCCGTGCCGCGTCATCGTCGTGGCACCGTCCGGCCGGAGCGCGACCCCGCACCTCGACGCCCAGATCCGCGTGGGCGGCGACGCCGGCGCGTCCGAGGTCGTCGTGCTGCGGACCGCCGGCCCCCTGCTCGAGCACGCGGACACGCTCGTCATGCCGCTCCTGCTCCCGGACGCGCCGATCGTCGTGTGGTGGCCGGGCCAGCCGCCCGCCTCGCCGGACGACGACCCGGTCGGGGCGATGGCCCAGCGCCGCATCACCGACTCGATCACGTCCAAGGACCCGGAGGCGACGCTCACGCAGCTCGCGACGACGTACGGCCCGGGCGACTCCGACCTGGCGTGGGCCCGCGTCACGCTCTGGCGCGGCCTCATCGCCGCCGCGCTCGACCAGCCGCCGTACGAGCCCGTGACGAGCGTCCTGGTCGAGGGCCAGGCGAAGCACACCTCGCTCGACCTGCTCGCGGCGTGGCTCGGCTCGCGGCTGCGCTGCCCCACGCAGGTGGTGCGCCGTCGTGGCGCCGAGGCGATCACGCGCGTCACGCTCGAGCGCAAGAGCGGGCCGATCATCCTCGACCGTCCGGACGGCCGCATCGTGACGATCAGCCAGCCGGGCAAGCCCGACCGCCGCGTCGCGCTGCCCATCCGCACGCTCAGCGAGGCGCTCATCGAGGAGCTGCGCCGCCTGGACCCGGACGAGATCTACGGCGAGGTGCTCACCCGGGGGCTGCAGAAGGTGGGCGCATGACCGCCGCCCGGCCCGGGGGCGCGCACGCGTCCCACGGGCGCCTCGTGGTCGTCCACCCCGACGCGGGCGTCCTCGCCGAGGCGGTCGCGTCGCGGCTCGTGACGCGCCTGCTCGACGCGCAGTCCGTGCGTCGCCCCGTGCACGTCGTGCTCACCGGGGGCACCGTCGGCATCGCGAGCCTCGCGGCGCTCGAGCGCCACCCGGCGCGCGACGCCGTCGACTGGTCGGGCGTGCACCTCTGGTGGGGCGACGAGCGCTTCCTGCCCTCCGGGGACCCGGACCGCAACGAGACGCAGGCGCGCGACGCGCTGCTCGCCCGCCTGCCCCAGCTCCCGGCCGGGAACGTGCACCCGATGCCTGCGGCGGACGTCGTGGCGACCCCCGAGGAGTCCGCCGCGGCGTACGCGGCGACCCTCGCCGAGCACGCCCCGGACGGCGCCGAGGTGCCCGAGTTCGACGTGCTCCTGCTCGGCATGGGACCCGACGGCCACGTCGCGTCGCTCTTCCCCGGCCACCCAGGGCTCGACGTGACGGGCGTCTCGACCGCCGGCGTCCACGGTTCCCCCAAGCCCCCGCCGGAACGCGTGACGTTGACCTTCGAGGCCATCGCGCGCGCCCGTCAGGTGTGGGTCGTCGCCGCAGGCGCCGAGAAGGCCCCGGCCGTCGCGTCGGCGCTCGGCGGGGCGCCGGCGGCCGAGACCCCGGCGGGCGCGGTCACCGGCACCGAGCGCACGCTGTGGCTCGTCGACGCCGCGGCGGCGGGCACGCGGGACGCCGACCGATGACGCCCGACGGCGAGCGCGTCGACCCCGCGGTGACCTGGGAGGCGGTCGACGCGTACTTCGCCCCGCTCGTGGGCGAGGACGACGTGCTCGCCGACGCCAGCGCCAGGGCGCGGGCCGCCGGCCTGCCCGAGATCCAGGTCTCCCCCGCGCAGGGCCGCCTCCTGCAGCTCCTCGCGCTCGCGACCGGCGCGCGCCGCGTGCTGGAGGTCGGCACGCTCGGCGGCTACTCGACGATCTGGCTCGCGCGTGCGCTGCCGCCCGGCGGCGCGCTCGTCACGTGCGAGATCGACCCCGCCCACGCCGCGGTCGCGCGGGAGTCGCTGGCGGACGCCGGCCTCGCGGGGGTCGTCGACGTCGTGCTCGGCCCGGCGGCGGACACGCTGCGGCGCCTCGTCGCCGAGGGCGTCGAGCCGTTCGACCTCGTGTTCGTCGACGCCGACAAGCCGTCCAACCCGGTCTACCTCGACCTGGCGATCCGGCTCTCGCGCCCGGGGACGCTCGTCGTCGTGGACAACACCGTCCGCGGCGGGGCCGTCGCCGACGCGACGAGCACCGACCCCAACGTGCTCGGGGTCCGGGAGATGGTCGAGCGCGTCGTGGCGGACCCGCGACTCGACGCCACGGCCGTCCAGACCGTGGGGTCCAAGGGCTACGACGGGTTCGTGCTCGCGCGCGTGCGCTGACCCGCGGGCGAGGACCGGCCTCCGCGCCGGGCGCGGAGGTCAGCGACCGCGGCGGGCCCGCAGCGCGGCGAGAGCCTCGTCGAGGATCGCGACGCCGTCCTCGTCGCTGCGACGCTCCTTCACGTACGCGAGGTGCGTCTTGTACGGCTCGTTGCGCGACGGCGTCGGCGGGTTCTCCCGGTCCTGCCCGGCCGGGAACCCGCACCGCGGGCAGTCCCAGGTCTCGGGCGCCTCGATCTCCGCCTCCGAGGAGAAGCTGGGGCGCGTCTCGTGACCGTTCGCGCACCAGTAGGACACCCAGAAGCGCGGCGCGATCTCGCCGCGCTCGGACTCCCCGAGCGGTCCCGCCCCGACGCGCGACCCGCGGATCGCGTTACCACCTGCCACGTGCTCTCCCCCGTCCGTGCCGTCGTCGGCACTCGATCCTGCCCGTACCGCGCCGTCCGGCGCGGCTGCCCCCTGCCGACTCCTCGAGCCCTGCCCGACCCTGCGACGTCCCCGGTGGGACGTCCGAGGTCAGCTGACCTTCTGGAGCAGCCCCAGGAGCACGATGACGACTGCCCAGACGAGGGCGAACGACACGGTGATCCGGTTGAGGTTGCGCTCGGCGACGCCGGAGCTGCCCACCGAGCTCGAGATCCCGCCGCCGAACATGTCGGAGAGGCCGCCGCGTCCTTGAGGCTCAGGGCCGTCCCGACCTGTGTCGAGCGCGACCGCACGGTTGTCGTGCGCAGGCGTGACCTGCCGCACAGGGGACAAGAGTAGGCGACGCGAGGCCGCTGCGGCCAACCCCGACCGCCGTCGTCTCACGTCAGGGGCCGACGGCCCCGGGATCCGCTCCCGGGGCCGTCGGTGCAGCGCGTCCGCGGAGGTCAGGCTCCGGTCGCGTGCGCCTGGTAGCGCGCGATCTTCGCGAACTCCTCGGGGTCGAGGCTCGCGCCGCCGACCAGCGCGCCGTCGACGTCGGGCTGCGCCATGATCGCCGCGACGTTCGACGACTTCACCGAGCCGCCGTACAGGATCCGGGTCGCGTTCGCGAGGTCCGCGTCGTACAGGTCGCCGAGGGCGCCGCGGATGGCACCGCAGACCTCCTGCGCGTCCTCCGGGGTCGCGACCTCGCCCGTGCCGATGGCCCAGACGGGCTCGTACGCGATGACGAGCGTCGCGAGCTGCGCGGCCGGGATGCCCGCGAGAGCGCCCTCGACCTGCGCGAGGGTGTAGGAGATCTGGTCGCCCGCCTTGCGCACGTCCAGGCCCTCGCCCACGCAGACGATCGGCGCGACGCCCTGGCCCACGGCGGCGACGATCTTCTCGTTGACCTGCGCGTCGGTCTCGCCGTGGTACTGGCGACGCTCGGAGTGGCCGATCGCGACGTAGCTCACGCCGAGCTTGGCGAGCATCGTCGCCGAGATCTCGCCCGTGTACGCGCCCTCGGCGTGCGCCGAGACGTCCTGAGCGCCGTACTTGAGCTCGAGCTTGTCCGCGTCGACGAGCGTCTGCACCGACCGGAGGTCGGTGAAGGGCGGCAGCACGGCCACCTCGACGGCCGCGTAGTCGTGCTTCGCGTCCTTGAGGGTCCACGCGAGCTTCTGCACGGTGTGCGTCGCCTGGTGGTGGTCCAGGTTCATCTTCCAGTTGCCCGCCATGAGCGGGGTACGGCTGTTCGCCACGGTCCTTCTTCTCTCTGTGGGGGTCGCACCGCCCGCGCGCGCGGTGTGCCGCGGGCGGTGCGTGAGGATGGTTCGGAGGGCTCTCAGCCCTCGAGGACGGAGATCCCCGGCAGGTCCTTGCCCTCGAGGAACTCGAGGCTCGCGCCGCCACCGGTCGAGATGTGGCTGAAGCCCGCCTCGTCGAAGCCGAGGATGCGGACCGCGGCGGCCGAGTCGCCGCCGCCGACGATCGTGAACGCGCCGTTCGCGGTCGCGTCGACGAGCGCCTGGGCCACGGCACGCGTGCCGCCCGAGAACGCCTCGAACTCGAACACGCCGGCGGGACCGTTCCACACGACCGTCTTCGCGTCGACGATCTTGCTCGCGAAGAGCTGCGCCGACTCCGGGCCGATGTCGAGGCCGATCTTGTCGGCCGGGATCGCGTCCGCGGCGACGACCTCGTGCGGGGAGTCCGCGGCGAAGGCGTCGGCGACCACGATGTCGGTCGGCAGGACGATCTCGACGCCGTTCTTCTCGGCGTCCGCGAGGTAGCCCTTGACCGTGTCGATCTGGTCCTCCTCGAGGAGGGACTTGCCGACGCCGTAGCCCTTGGCGGCGAGGAACGTGAACACCATGCCGCCGCCGATGAGCAGACGGTCCGCCTTGGTGAGCAGGTTCGCGATGACGCCGAGCTTGTCCGAGACCTTCGACCCGCCGAGCACGACCGCGTACGGGCGCGCGGGGTCCTCCGTCGCCTTGCGCAGGGAGTCGACCTCCTTGAGGACGAGCTCGCCGACCGCGGAGGGCAGCACCTGCGCGACGTCGTAGACCGAGGCCTGCTTGCGGTGCACGACGCCGAAGCCGTCGGAGACGAACACGTCCGCGAGCTGCGCGAGGTCGTGCGCGAGCGACTGGCGCTCCGCGTCGTCCTTGGAGGTCTCGCGCGCGTCGAAGCGGATGTTCTCCAGGAGCGCGACCTCGCCGTCGCCGAGCGCGGCCACGGTCTCACGCGCCGAGTCGCCGACGACGTCCTGCGCGAGGTGCACGGGCACGCCGAGGAGCTCGCCCAGGCGCTCCGCCACGGGGGCGAGCGAGTACTTCGCGTCCGGCTCCCCCTTGGGGCGGCCGAGGTGCGCGGTGACGATCACCTTCGCGCCCGCGTCGGTGAGCTTCTTCAGGGTCGGGAGCGCAGCGCGGATGCGTCCGTCGTCCGTGATGGTCGTCCCGTCGAGCGGGACGTTGAAGTCGGAGCGGACGAGGACGCGCTTGCCGCGCAGGTCGCCCAGGGAGTCGATGGTCTTCATGCGGTCTCCTACGGTTCGGTCGCCGTCGTACGGGGCGCCTGCCGAGG